>JAZQXS010000152.1:0-4753 GCA_045633025.1 Eubacteriales bacterium
ACAACAGATTTACAGTCTGCCCCCTTTGGCCGCTCGGGAAATCCCCCATTATTGGAGCTGGTGAACGGAGTCGAACCATCAACCGCCTGATTACAAATCAGGTGCTCTGCCATTGAGCCACACCAGCGTATCAGTTCGTCCTCATCAGCGGAACGGACATATTATAGCACATTCTTGCGGATTTGTCAAGCCTTTTTCAAAAAAAAGTTGAAATGTTTTTTTGACTTAAAAAACATTGACAACATAGGGAATTTATGCTATAATGCCGTTGATCGAAGAAATCCGGAGGTTATAGTATGAACATTTCGATTATTTTTACCGTCGCGGCGCTGGCGTTTCTCTTAATCTACGCCGCAATCGGTTTGCTCAAGTCTTTGAAAAAGAACTGGATCATGAGTCTGGTTCGCTTGGGCGTGACCATTCTGGCGGCGATCGTCGCTATCCCCTTGTGTACGTTTTTGCTGGAATTCTTGTCGGAAACCGCGTACGGATCGGTTGTTCCCCTGTTGCCCGAGGCCATTGTGGGACTGCTGGGTGACGTTGCGGTGGGAACGGAGGGCTTGCGGGTTCTGGCCATTCTTGTGGCCGCGCCTGTGCTTTACCCTGTGCTGTATCTGATCCTCCACCGCGTACTTATGATCGTGGTCTGGGTCGTTGAGAAGATCGTGGGGGGATTGCTGGGCAAGAAGCGCAGATCCATTTCCATGACCTTGGGCGCTGTGACCGGCTTGATCAGCGCTGTGGTACTGCTGATCCCGATTTGCGGATTCGTCATGCTGGGCGTTCACGTGATCGATGCGGTGGCCGTTCCCGAGGAAGGGAGCTCTGCGTTGATTGAGGCGGATACCCTGGAGAGTCTGGGCATGACGGCCGAAGACCTGGAAACACAGGCGAACGATATGGAGAGCAATCCCGTGTTGACCGTGATCTACTCTACGGTGGGTAAGCCCGTATTCAATGCTTTGACCACGGCTGAGCTGGATACCGAGGACACCCACGGCGAGGAGATCACCATGAATCTGGAGACCGAGCTGTGCGGACTTCTGACAGCGGCCGGATATGCTATGGATACGGTGGATGCCATGGGAAAGGAAGATTTCGCGCCTGCCGATAAGGAGATTCTGTTTGATACCGCAGACAGCTTGATGGAGTCCGAGTGGATCCGACTTTTGGCGGTGGATACCTTGGTGGCCATGTCCGAGCATTGGCTGGCCGGGGAGGAATTCGCAGGAATGGCGCGCCCTGCCCTCGATCCTTCGCTGGATCCTGTGATTACGTCGGTGCTGAAGGTTTTGGCCATCGAAACGGTGGATACCATTGAGGAGGATCTGCATACCCTGTTGGATGTGGTCGGCGATCTTCTGGTGCATGATCTGCTGGCCGGCGAAGAGGAAACCGACTACACGGCGTTGGTGGCTCGTCTGGGCTCCAGCGGTCTGCTCAATGAGATGATGGCCAAATTGCAGGCCAATCCCCGTTTGAATCTGCTGGCTTCCGAATTGAAGGCGCTCAGCCTGCGCTTGGTGACCAATATGCTGGGCGTGGATCAGCTAAAGGACGGTCAGTACGCCGAGATGATGGGCGACGTAGCCGGCACGCTGACGGATTCGCTGGACATGAGCAAGGAGGAGCGGGATACGCTCATCACAAGCTCGTTGCAGGATAGCTTCGCATCGGAGGGCTACGACGTTCCCGCGGACGTGGTGACCGAGATGTCGGATCAGATCATTGCGGATCTTGGCGCAGACGGTGAGATCACCGAGGATGAGTTGACCGATTATCTGGTCAATCACGGCGACAGCCTGATCGGCGTGATTCCGGACGAGTCGTTGATCGGTTAATCAATCAATCAATAATCAAGGCGGCCGCCTGCGGGTGCGCCGCCTCTTCTATACGCAAAGGAGGAATGGATCTATGGCTTTTCATATGCTCGAGCGAGGCGGCGTTGCGTATCTGGCGTCGGATACGTTGGAGAGTCCCCATGCTTTTTCCACCCGCATCGGCGGTGTGAGCGGGCTTCCGCACACGGCCTCACTGAATCTGGCCTTCGGACGCGGCGACGAGGCGGATGTGGTGCTGGAAAACCTTGCCCGCTTTGGCGGCGCGGCAGGATTTGACCCCGATGGAGTGATTTCCGTACCGCAGGTGCATGGAAACACGGTTCACACCGTGAATGCCCGACACCGCGGCATGGGCTATCGGGTGGATGCGGCTTTTTCGGGGGACGGGTACGTGACGGCGGATCCCGCTGTGACCCTCGGGGTCAAGACCGCGGATTGCACGCCGATCCTTCTGGAGGCCGCGGCGGATGACCGCGTGGTGGCGGTGGCGGCTCTTCACGCCGGGTGGAAGGGCACCGTAGCCGATATCGCGGGGGAGGGTGTGCGAAGGCTGACGGCGCTGGCGCGGGAGCGGATCGGCGCGAATTTGCCCGTGACCGTCCGCGCGGCCGTCGGCCCTTGCATCCACGCCTGTTGCTTTGAGGTGAAGGAGGATTGTCTGACCGCCGCACGCGGCGCATTGGGGCCTATGGTCGAGGCGTTTGTTCTCTGCTGTGGCGAGAATACCTACCTGGATCTGCCCGCCCTCAATCGCGCCCTGCTGATGCGGGCGGGGGTAAAGGCGGCGGATATCGACGTGTGCGAGCTGTGCACCGTTTGCCATCCCGAGCTGTTCTACTCCCATCGAGGGAGCGGCGGGATGAGGGGAACCATGCTGAATGTGATTTGCATGAAACAGAAATGATTATGAAAGCGGGACTGTCTCGATTGAGACAGCCCCGTAATTTTATATCTTTTCAACAGGAATCCAAAGCTCGAGGTACCGTTGATCTCGTCTTTCGTCCGAAAACCAATGCGACACAACGAGCTCGGGGGCGTTTACAAGCTGGTAGCCCGAGCTGGGGAGCCATTCGCTGACGATTTTTCGCCGCAGATCCAAATGGAGCATCGTGGGGTAGCGGCATCGGTCGGTTTCAAATACCGCGTACGTCCCTTTCGGTATTGGGATTTGCTCGAAATATTGCGCGAATTGCTTGCCTAAAACATCTTCCTTCTCCAGATTACAGCGAATGAATTCGCTCAAGCGACCGGCAATATAGAAGTCGTAGCCGTTGTCATCCACGTTCGTTATGACATTGAAGGCTGTGATCGAATCGCCCGCAAGGCCTTGCAGGATGTACTGGAGCGGTCTTGTTTTCACAAACATTTGCTCTTCTTGCCGGAAACGCTCGCCCGGAACGCCCGAAAACCGACGCTTGTAGCCCGTCAGGATCATTCCTTCTTTTTCTTCAATTCGGTAATTCATTGTAGTACCACCTTCCAAAGAAATTTTGATGGACAGGCGAGAGAAGGATTTGAGCATACTTCCGTCTGTGCGCGCCCGCGACGGAGGTATGCCGTGAAATTTTTGAAATGCTTTGGCGAAGCTATCGGGGCTGTCATAACCGTATTTCAGAGCAACGTCGATCACTTTTTCTTTCCTGCTCGCAAGTTCAGCGCCTGCCAGCGTTAAACGGCGCAGACGAATGTATTCTCCCGGTGTGAATCCGCAAAGAATGCTGAACACCCTCTGGAAATGGTAGCTTGAAGAAAAGCTTTGCGCCGCAACCTTTTCGTAATCGATCTCTTCGGTCAGATGATCCTCGATATAGTTAATAGCTTTTTGCATTCCTGTGATCCAATCCATGGTTCTCCCTCCTGTTTGACGATATTATATCACAAAGCAGGCTTGAAAATCCCGACGTTGTATGCGGAGACATATCGGGTATTACGTTTGCCCCCGCTCCAGCTTTCGGATAAAGTCGGTGATTTCCTGCCCCACGCGGGTCACCTCTGCGACGAATTCCCCTGCGGTCATGCGGGAGACGCCCGAGGTGAGGGCGGATATTTGCAGGAGGTAGTCGCCTGTGACCACGCGGATGGAGTAATCGGGCCCCAATTCGTGGATGATCTTTTCGATGTAGGCGTCGGCGGTCTGGTTCTGCTTGGTGTAGACCACGCGGTAGCCGTTTCGGGTGAACTCCGAGCCCATACCGTCCTTGACCAGGTAGGCGTCAAAGACCAGAAGCAGGTCGGATTTGGTGAAGGCGACGTAGTCGGCGAGGATATCCATGAGGCTCTCCCGCGCGCGCTCTAAGCTGAATTTGGCTTCTTCGGTGAGGGGCTCCCAGGAATAGATCAGATTGTAGCCGTCCAGAATGGTGAGGCGGCGGGCGGGCTTTGGCGGCTTCGGATTGGGCGCTTTGGGATGGGATACGGAGGCGACGGTTTTGGGCTCGGTATAGCGGCGGCGCTTGATGGGGCCGAACTCGCGGAGCATGATGGCCTCCAGCTCCTCGTCGGACAGGCGGTACTGCTTGGCGATGCCTGCGGCGCGGGGGATGATCGCGCCCGCCGATTCGGGGGGCGCCGACAGGTTGACGGCATCCTCCAGATGCTTATGGGCGTCCACCTCCTGCCAGGGGATCAGAACGCCTGCGCCATGGGAGCAGAAAACCGAGTGGGGCGGATTGTCCGTATCGGCGTCGGGCTCGTAGCCGACGGAGGCTACGATCTCATCTGCATTATGACATGGCTCATAGCCGTCGGAGGTACAGGACAGCCGCCCCTGCCCGCGGGTGTAGGCGAGGAGCTCGCGGGCGTACTCATTCAGAGTGGAGACGGGCCCACGTCCTGTCAGGGTGGTTGTCTCTTCGCCGGCTGCTTCCACGGCAAAAACGGCGTGACAGCGCTCCAGGTCGGTCATGGCGCGG
>JAZQXS010000153.1:0-1701 GCA_045633025.1 Eubacteriales bacterium
AGGCCAAGCGGTCTTAGGAAGACAATACTCAGGAACAACTCCTTGGCCCACAGAACGACATGGCTACGATCCGACTTACACAATAAAATCTTTTTTAAAGTTCTTGGGATTCTCAAACCCTTCTTTCAAGAAGGGTTTGAGCGGGTTCCAAGGGCAGAGCCCTTGGCGCTCCGTTCTTAAACTTCTCCCCAGAGGGCAAAGGCTTCGGTCTTATAGATGTGGACGTCCACGAACTGTCCGACCATGTCGGGGGTACCGTGGAAGAACACGATCTTTCCGCCCTCGGTACGGCCGCTGTACACGCTCTTGTCGCCCTTGCTCTCGCCGTCGCAGAGGACGCGGAGAGTTTTTCCGTCCATGGGGGCGTTCTTCTCGGCGGCGATGGCGTTCTGGGCGGCCAGCAGGCGGTCGAATCGATTGCCCTTGACCGTATCGGGAATCTGCTCCATCTCCGCGGCGGGGGTTCCCTTACGGGGGGAGTAGATGAAGGAGTAGAGCATATCGAAACGCACGGTCTCGAGCGCCCTCAGGGTGTCCTGGAACTCCTCCTCGGTCTCCCCGGGGAAGCCCACAATGATATCCGAGGTCAGGACGATATCCGGCATTCTCTCCCGCATGTAGGCGACGGTGTCGAGGTACTTGTCCATATCGTAGTGGCGGTTCATGGCGCGCAGGACGCGGTCGTTGCCCGATTGGAGGGGGAGGTGGAAGCGGCGGGCGATGTGCTTACCGTTCGCCATGACGTCGATGAGCTTACGGGAGGCGTCCTTGGGGTGGCTCGTCATGAAGGAGAGCCAGAAGTCCCCCTCGATCTGATCCAGCTCGGCCACGAGGTCGGCGAAGTCGCAGTCGGTGCCCTTGCCGTAGGAATTGACGTTCTGCCCCAGCAGGGTGATCTCGCGGTAGCCCTCGGCCACCAGCTCCCGCACCTCGCGGACAATGTCCTCCTTTTGGCGGCTGCGCTCGCGGCCGCGACAGTAGGGCACGATGCAGTAGGAGCAGAAATTATTGCATCCGTACATGACCGACACCCAAGCGCGGTAGCCCGACTCGCGGCGGATGGGCGCGCCCTCGGCGACGGTTTTGGTGAAGTCCTCCTCGGACTCGGCGGTAATGAAGCGGCGCCCCTTTTCGATGACATCCCAGAGCACGCGGGGGAAGTGGTGGAGGGAGGCGGTACCCAGGGTGAAGGTGACGTAGGGGTACTTCATTTTCAGCTCCATACGGCGGTGCTCCTGGGCGGTCATGCAGCCGCAGACTCCGATGATGAGGTTGGGGTTTTTGGCGCGGATATGCTTATACTGCCCGATGATGGACAGGGCTTTCTTTTCGGCGTGCTCGCGGATGGCGCAGGTATTGACCATGATAAGGTCGGCTGAGGCGGGCTCGGATACGATCTCGTAGCCCATCTGCTCGGCCATGCCGGCGATCTTTTCGCTGTCGGCCTCGTTCTGCTGGCAGCCGAAGGTGAGGACGAAGCAGCCTCGGCGGCGCCCCTCGGCGGCGGCGTAGCCGTCGTTCCAGGCCTTGACGCGGGCGACGAAGGCCTCACGCTCCGCGAGGGTTATGGGGGAAAGAATGTGTTGATCGGCCATAACGGCTCCTTTACGTTTTGAAAATAGACTTCTTTATATTATACCGCATTTTTTCGGAATTGTCAATACGATTTTGAAATTGGGAGAAAATTAAACAGCGGAAATG
>JAZQXS010000154.1:0-3668 GCA_045633025.1 Eubacteriales bacterium
TTTGCTCGCCGAGGAACGCCTGAACGAAAAGCTTTTGAAAAATGAGGGCGACATTTTCGAAAACGGCGTACAGGTCATGAACGCCTTGGCGGACAAAGCAATCGAAAATCTCGGTGTTACGTTGCGCAAGGAGGAACCCAAGAACCTTGGAGGGGTTTCGCCGTATAGCAGCGCAACCGTGGCTCCCCTCGGTCTTTCGGTCGAAAATAATCACAGTACCGCCCGGGGCGTATCGGGTGGAAACGCATGGGGCGTCACGCCTCTCAACTCCTTGGGAGACGAAAAGAATGATATCGGAAGTATGGAGATCGTGGGTGATACGGTCGTATGGACTGATTTAGATGAAGTCAGCAATAGCTATGAGTATTTTCTCAATCTGACCAACAACATTGTTTCCGAGGCTGAAATATGCGCCGACTTGATCGATTTCATCAAGAAAAATATTCGCATCGTGGATAAATGGGTTGAAATCGGCAACGAGCGCTACTATCTCAGCGTTAGAGAAAACGAGGAGCTGCTTTGCAATGAGTTTCGAGACGGAGACAATCTCTTTCTGACCGTCTGCCATCGGTACAGAAATGCCGACGGCAAGGATGTGTACGAGATGTACCGTTCCTATGGCTCGGAGAGCGAGCGCAGAATGACCTACATTCCCGGCGAAAGATATGAGCTTTCTGAAGGGCGTACCCATCATTTTATTGCGACCAACACAAAGGGCTATTGGGAAAATTACGTTCTCGGAGACGAGGGCTCTCACTATAATGTGTCCTATCTCGTGCTGAAGAACGATATCTGCTATGCGTTTGGACAGATGAGAGATGACAACGTGGTAATCGACATTCTCAGCGCAGACAGGCAGACGGATCTGTTCCTCTACATGCCCGGCGAGCAAATGACCTCCATGTTGTTGAAGCTGAACGGTTTTACGAATATTGAAAAGATCTCGGCTCCCAGGTCAAACGTTGAATTGAATCCGGAGAATGCGTATGCGAACATCCATTTCGACAACGGCGCCAAAATCCATATTAAGAGCGGTACCGTGATCGGAGAGAATCAAGCCTTCTGCGACGGCAAGGTCAACGTGGGCGGTATCGGCGTCATGTATTACGCTTATGGCTACGGCGCGGAAATGATGCTCAACATCGAAGGCTCCCCTGAGGAAGCGATTGAACTCTTTAAGCAATTCCTCAACGAGACCGGACTCAGATGCAGCAGGGATATTAACACCGTAATAGCAGGCACGAAAAAATCCATAACCGACTCCCGCGCCGTGTTCAACTATTATCAATGGAACGGCTACGCGGTCAATACCGAAGAGGGCATCCGTAAGGCTACGGATGCAGAAAAAGCAAAATACGATGAGATCCTCGCGCGATATCGGGAGATTGAAAACGTTGAGGTAATCTTGTTTGAAGGGAAAAGTCCCGAGGAGCTACAACTGCTCATGTCCTTTCCTCCCATTGTGAATAACGTATCGAGCGGAGCAAAAATGGAAAACGGCCGGCTTACCGTGGATCGTCTGACACTCGCCGTCAATGACTTGTTGCTGTTTGTCAAGGACGAAGCGTATCACGTAGTCATTGCGCTGGAGGACAGCGCAGGCGGCATTATTCATCTGGAGCAAGCTTCCGCGGGCGAGGTAAAATATACGGGGGAGAAGGAATTCTCCGTAACGGCCAACAGCGTTGCGATCACACTTCCTCATCTCACCCCGGGCACCTACCGTGTGGTTGCGTATATCGCGACCTCCGACGGTATTCGCTCCTCCAAGTTCGCCTCTGTGGCATTTGACTCCGTCGATGAGCAGTCCATGAATCTTGGAGACGTCGATCTCGTCGGCGCATTGGATGCAAGCGGCGCGCTGACATTGACCTACATTGAGCGCGTAGACGTGAACGTCAGCATAGAATCCGAAACGGCGCTGGCTTATGACGGATTCAAGCAGCTCGTATGCGAGCAAGCCTTCCTGTATGGCATTCCCGACGAATCGCAGATCGAAATGCGCCGAGACGAGGGCTACGTTGCTCTGACGGGAAGCGAAGGTGAGATTGCAAGCGGTGAATACCGTATCAAATATTCGGTAGAAAACGGCAGTTACCTCCGTCAAGGATACGTATACGTTGCGTACTCCGCGATCCCCGCGCAGGAAGTTCCGGAAACCCCGGCAGATCCGGGAGAGGAGACCGCGCAGGAAGGGGCGAGCGCACAGCCCGAATCATGATAGGGTATACCGCAGCGCGCGCCCTATGCATCAAGCGCGTATCGCAAGCGAACGAAAAGGAGATAAAACATGAACCATGAAATTCTCTATACAAGATCCATTCCCGTCACCCATACCGTCGACGTATTCATCGCGGGGGGCGGCCCTTCGGGCGTAGCCGCCGCGGTGTACGCCGCCAGAATGGGCAGGGACGTATATCTGGTCGAATCGACCGGTTCCTTCGGCGGCGCGGCGACCACCATGCTCGTCCCCGCTTTTATGCAGTTTTCAAGCGGAGATATTTTCCTCGCTGAGGGAATCGGACGCGAGGTATTCGAATATCTCGGGACTCGCTCGCCGGAATGCTACCGCGGTTACGCGCCGTACAGCATCCCCGTGGAGATCTTGAAGCTTTGCTATGACGAGATGATGACCGAATCCGGGGCGCGGTTCAGCTTTTTCACGTCCGTGCTGGACGTTGTCAAAAACGGGGACAGGATCGACTCCGTCATCTGCTCCTCGAAGCAGGGACTCTTTGCCGTAAAGGCCAAGGTGTACATCGATTGCACCGGTGACGGCGATCTGTCCTATCTTTCGGGCGCAGAATGCAAGAAGGGCGATGATAAAACAGGCGAAATGATGGCGGCCACCCTCTGCGCGCTTTGGGAGGGAACGGATTTTTCCCGCGCCCACCAGCCTCAGCGAGCCTTCCTGGAGGACGCCTTCCGCGACCGCGTTTTCACCAATATCGACCGTCACCTTCCCGGTATGTGGCGCATCAAGGACGGGATCACCGGCTCCAACGCGGGGCATGTTTACGACGTGGACGGTACAGACTCCGATTCCTTGACGGACGCCATGATCGCCTCCAGAAAACAGCTTCGCGAATACAGACGATACTACCGTGAATATCTGGACGGATATGAGAACATGGAGCTTGTGATCTCCGCCCAACAGATCGGTATTCGAGAGAGCCGCCGTGTGATGGGTGAATACGTGATGACGTTGGCTGACTTTCTGAACCGCGCAAGCTTTTCAGACGAGATCGGCCGTTACTGCTATCCCGTCGATATCCACGCGGGAAGGAATACAGACGAAGGCTATCAGACGTTCATCAAGGATTACGAGGCTCTCCGCTATACCGCCGGAGAAAGCTACGGCATCCCCTACCGAGCCTTAGTCGTAAAGGGGATCGATAATCTTCTGGTAGCGGGACGCTGTGTTTCCACCGATCGATACATGCAGTCCTCGATCCGTGTCATGCCCGGCTGCTATATCACGGGACAGGCCGCCGGAGCGGCGGCCGCCATCGCCGCGGAAAGCGGATGCGCCGCCCGTGAAATTGACGTGAGAAGACTGCAACAGCAACTGAAATCCATGGGCGCGTATCTGCCGAATTGTGAATAAGGGAACTGCACGGCTTCATTACATAGAAAATCAAAACCACCGGTTCAACCGGTGGTTTTGA
>JAZQXS010000155.1:0-15773 GCA_045633025.1 Eubacteriales bacterium
CTTCGCCATAAGTTTGAGGTTCCTCGTCATTTCGGAAACTTCCTGGACGCGGTTGTCGCTGCGCTTGCCCGAAGACATAAGCTGGAGATAGTCGATTATTACAAGGTCGAGGTTCTTTACCCTTCTGAGCTTCGCCTTCATTTCCGAAACGGTGATGCCGGCGGTATCGTCGATGAGGATGTCGCACTTGGCCAGATGAGAGGAGGCCTTGGCCACGCTCTCCCAGTCCTCGGCAGACAGCTCGCCGGTACGCAGGGTATGGCTATCCACCATGGCCTCGCAGGACAGGATACGGTTGACCAGCTGCTCGGCGGACATTTCCAGAGAGAACATGCACACGGTCTTGCCGGTCTGTGCGGCCACGTTGGTGCCGATGTTCAGACAGAAGGAGGTCTTACCCATACCGGGACGGGCGCCCACGATGATCAGGTCGGATTTACCCATACCCGCCAGCACGCGATCCAGACCGGAGAAGCCGGTGGGGGTACCCTGGGTGGCTTCCTTGTCGGTATTCAGCTCGTGGAGATGGGCGTATACGTCTCCCAGTACCTCGCGGATGTGGCGGAAGTTCTTGGTGTCCTTACCTTGGGCGATGGCGAAGATTTTGTTCTCGGCGGCGTCCAGAATGTGCGCCACATCGTCCTGCTCGGAGTAGGCTACGTCGCTGACCTCGTCGCAGGCGCCGATGAGCTGGCGCAGAATGCTCTTATCCTTGACGATGCGGGCGTAGTCCTTGACATTGAGGGCGTTGGGCACCACCTCAGCGATGGTGCGGATGTACTGCTCGCCGCCCGACTTGGTGTAGATGCCCTTCTGCACCAGCATATCGATGAGGGTGACCACGTCGATATCGCGGCTGGTGAGAAAGAGCTCGTGCATGGCGGAAAAGATCTGCTGGTGCTCCTCCAGGTAGAAATCGGCCACGGCAACCATGTCCGCGATCTCGTTGAAGGATTCGGGATCCACCAGCACCGAGCCCAGAAGGGATTGCTCGGCTATGAGGGAGAAGGGGAGCTTGCGGACGAGGGAGTCCGCCGCTTGGGTGTTGTCGTTCATGGCGGTGTGGGCTTAGTTGCAGACCAGCACGTGGATCTTACCGACGATGTCGGTGTAGAGCTTGACGTCCAGATCGTACTTGCCGTAGGCGCGGATGGCGTCCGAAAGCTGGATCTTGCGCTTATCCACGGTGATGCCGTGATCCTTGGCCAGCTTATCTGCGATATCCTTGGCGGTGATGGAGCCGTAGAGTCGGCCGTCGGCGCCCGAGGACGCGGTGATCTTGATGAGCAGGGTATCCAGCTTAGCGGCCAGCTCCTTGGCCTCGGCGGTCTCTACCTCGATCTTATGCTTCTGGGACTCCTCGCGTCCCTTGATCTCGTTCATGACCTTTGCGTCGGCCTCAACGGCGAGCTTGCGGGGGAGGAGGAAGTTGCGGGCGTATCCGTCGGATACGTTGATGACCTCGTTTTTCTTACCTTGGCCTTTTACGTCTGCGAGAAGAACTACTTTCATGATGATGTTTCCTTTCTTACTTATGTGAGGATATAATTTTTATGGTGGGTACGGGGACGGACGGTTTCCGTCCCGCATGAGATGCGCTCGCATGATATGCGGAGGGATCACACTTCCTCGAACAGCTCGGGGAACTGCATACGATACTCGTCGATGGCGGCGGTGAGGCGCTCATAGGCCTCGGAAACGTCGCCGGGAACCTGCGCGCCGGCCATATCAAAGTGGCCGCCGCCGTCCAGCTTTTCCATGATGAGCTGCACGTTGATCTTACCCTTGGAGCGAGCCGATACGGCTACGCCGCCGGGCACCAGCGCCAACGCGAAGGAAGCCTCCACCCCCCGCAGGGTGAGGAGCTTGTCGGCGGCCTTGGCGGCGGCTATGCGGTCGCCGCCCGGAGGCACGTGATCCCCGCTGAGCCAGGTGATGGCGAAGCTGTCCGCGTAGACGCGGGTATGGGCGTCAAAGTCGCCGGCTACCAGGAACTCGTCGATGGGGGCGCTGAAGAAATCCCGTACCACGTCGGTGTGGGCGTTGCGGCTGTACAGGTAGTAGGTGACTTCGAAGGTCTGGGCGCCCGCCGAGCGGGTGAAGTTGTGGGTGTCCAGCATGATGCCCGCCAGCAGAAGGTTGGCCTCCTCCTTGAGGAGGGTGTCGGCGTAGTCGCTTTGCTGGAGGATCTCGGCGATGATCTCGCTTGCGGAGGACTTGGTGGCTTCAATATAGTGGAGGAAGGGGGCGAAGGGAAGCTCGCTGACCAGGCGGTGGTGGTCGATGACCGCGATGTTGCTGATACCGCCGGGGGCGGCGATACTGCCCGCAAGCTGAGGGGATTCGAAAATGAAGGGATTGCTTACGTCGGTGAGGATCAGGATGGTGCCGGTGGTGACGGTCTGTTGCGCCGAGGCTTTGTCCATGAATACACCGTTGTATTCGGGCAGGGTAGCCAGATGGGCGGAGCAGATCTCGAAGGTGTCGCAGGTCTTGTTGGTCACGATGTGAACCGGCACGCGGCCGCGGCCGCGGCGCTCCAGGATGCTCCGGCACAGGCGGTAGGCGCCCACCGAGGAGCCGATGGCGTCGAAATCGGGGTTCGCGTGCGTCATAATGAGGACGTTGTCGGCATCCGCCAGGCGCTTCTCCAGAAGATGGGCGCTGACGCGGGAGGAGATGGAGGTGTTGGATTCCAGCGTTTTGTGGGCGCCTCCGAAATAAGTCAGACCGCTGATGCCCCGTCTTTGGAGGGCGACCTGGTTGCCGCCGCGTTGCAGAGCCATATCCAGGGCGGCGTTAGCGGCGCGCTCCCGCTCGGCCATGGTGCCGTCAATGTCGGCGATACCCATGGATACCGACAGAGGGAAGCTGTTGTCGCCCACGCGGATGTTCATGATGTCGTCCAGAATGGAGAAATCGTCTTCAATACAGCGATCCAGCATATCCGAGGTGAAAACGGCCAGATATTTATCGCGGTCGTATTCCCGAAGCATACCGTTCATGCCCTCCACCCAACCGGTCAAGGTCTCCTCGATGAGGTTGGCGGTGGCGCGGTAGTTGGCGCGGACGAACTGGGTCAGCTCTTGCAGGTTATCCAGCATGATGTAGGCCAGAACCATGTGGTCGCGGTTGTTGTCGTCGATGAGATCCAGATAATCGTTTACGTCGCGGAACACCAGGAAATAGTAGTGATCCGACTCGCGGCGCAGCAGGTAGCAGTCAATGCGGTAGCGGCGGCCGTCCGAGAGGCGGACGATGATGGCGCGGTCGCTGTCGGCGGCGGCCACGGAGGGGATGCTTTCGGAAAAGAGCCGTTCGGTCAGATTGGCGCGGAAGCCGTCGGGGGAGACGGTATCCCGCACGTTGGCCGCCAGCAGATCCGCCGTAACTCCGGGACAAACCTCGGAGACGGGGATGTTGCACACGGGGGAGTGGAATCCCAGAATGTTCTGCATGGCGGTATTGATGACCCGCAGGGAGCCCTCGGCGTTGATGACGGCGTAGGGAATGTCCACCACGGTGCGGAACATGCGGTAAATATCGGTGTTGAGCTGCTCGGCGGTCTCGGTGGCCTGGCGAAGCTTGGCGTAGCGCAGGACGTAAGCCAGGAAGGAAAGCCCGGAGGAGACCAGATAGAGAACGAACGCGCTGAGAGCGATATGCGTCAGATGGGATACCTGGAGATGAGCCAGCAAAGTCAAAAGTCCCAGCAGGAGAAGACCCTCGGCCACAGCGATGGCTAAGGGGGTTCGGAGATCCATACGGATGCTTCCAAAGGTATCCTTGAGCGGTTTCTTGGGAGACATAGGCTTGACTCCTTTCGGATGTGATAGCGGGGGAACCCGCTTGCGTTATGATCGGCTCAGTCGCGGCCGAAGGGATCGTCGTCGTCGGGGGATTTGAAAGCATCGGAGACGGCGGAGAAAATATGCCCGATGACCTCGACGGCGGCCAGAAGGAAGGGGGCGAAGAGAAGCAGGAAGGGGATCAGCAGGAAGACATAGAACAGACAGCCCAATCCGCGGGGGCCCTTGCGCGCCAGCCCGAGCATAATGCGGAGCATACCGGCCAGCGCCAGACCGGGCAGGAGGATCATGTAGACGTTCTGAGCCACGGTGCCGGTCAGCGTGGAGGTGTCGCCGCTCTCGGCAAGGGCGATGAGGTAGGCGGCGAGGAAGACCACGCAGGAGATCAGGCTCATGCGGAAGTCGCGCACTCTGTCGGTGAGGGAGTCACCGAAGCCGAAGGTGCGGAGCGCGGCGTGCTGGAGCGCCTGGGCGGCTGCGGAAATGAGATTGACGGCGACCACGAACAGGGCGGGTGTCAGGTTGAACGCGCTGTTGACGGCGTTTTGCGCGCTGGAGAAGGTCAGCATTTTTTCCAACTCGGCCACGGTCTCGGCGGGGAGCCCCTCGGGGATCTCGGCGGAGGTGATGCGCTGGATGAGCGCCATGCGGAGCGCTTCCATGGATTCCAGAATCGTATCGGGATCCAGCGTGCCCAGACTCCGATAGACGGCTACGGCCGCGGCTACCGCGAAGGCCGCTCCCAACGCCAGCGCGGTGGCGCAGATCACGCCCACGCGGCTCGGCCCGTCCTCGCGGGCGGCGGCGTTGCGGGTGCCCCATGCCAGAACCAGCAGGGCGGGGAAGGGGATCAGCGCGGCGGCGGAGCCGATGGGATCGCGGGAAACGGCGAGGGTGGCGGCGTAGGCCACCAGCGGGATCAGGGGGATACAGGCCATCTGCTTGCGGGTGATCACCGCTACAAGCGCGGAGCCCTCGCTGATGGCGAACAGCAGGGCGGCGAAGGTGGCGGTCAGGATCGCCGAGCCGGTCAGGTAGAACAGGGCGATGCCCGCCAGAATCAGAACGACGAGGA
The DNA here is from genome assembly GCA_045633025.1 of Eubacteriales bacterium. Classification (GTDB taxonomy): domain Bacteria; phylum Bacillota; class Clostridia; order Oscillospirales; family CAG-272; genus CAMEON01. The sequence continues at coordinate 4,885 of JAZQXS010000155.1, forward strand.
TGACCTTGGCGGTGCGGGTGACACGCCAGAGGTAGAGAGTCAGCAGAACGAGGGAGATAATGGCGAGGATCTGCGCGGGCTTTTCCATGAAGCCTGCGGAGGGAGTCAGGGCGCACAGGCCGATGCCCACCGTGGCGCAGGCCAAGGTCAGCAGGATCCCCAAAAGGATACCGGGAAATCCCGGGAGCCCGTCGGGGGGGATGGGGGTGAGGGGAGCCGGGGTGGCGCTTGCGGGATTGGATTGGGACGGAGTGTTCATATCGCTTGTCGCAATCTCCTTCTTTATGTTTTACGTTCTCTGTGTGAGCATAGATACAGATTATAATAGTATACCATATTTTTTGCGATTTGTAAACAGATTCTCGATGGAATTTTTGGAAAAAGTGTGTGAATGAATGGAAAATTTTCCCTTGCGGAGACGTTCGGCGGCTAAAATGGCGCGCGGGATGAACAACGCCAAATTTTAAGAGCAGATTTTGTCTATTTTTATCAAAAACCAAAAACTTTCAATTTATTTTGCAAAAACCCCTTGACAACGCTTGATTTGTATGGTAAAATAGTAAACTGCATTATAATCGCTTTAACTATGGGCATTCTCGCCTTCAAAAGGGTGCCCGTGTCAAGCAAAGGCGATTTAAACAGGCTCTCTTTGTGCAGGTTGACGAAGAGGCGGACGGGCGTTCCATACGACCTTGGCCGAGGCATTTGCCGTGTCCTTGGGTTGTCCGTTTGACTCATGAGGCCTCCGACGTGCGCGTTTCGCTTTTTCGGGCGCTTGTACATGGACAGTCTTTCCCCCGCCGCCGTTTGGGAATCGCCCGACGGTGTCCACCAACGATATTGAATGGAGTGTTTTATTCATGGTCAATCTGAAAGATCAGAGACTCGGCGAGAACGTACGAAAGTCCTTCTCCCGCACCCGTTTCAACCTGGAGCTGCCCAACCTGGTGGAGATCCAGACCAAATCTTACAAGTGGTTCCTGGAAGAGGGCCTTACCGAGGTTCTGCACGAGGTATCGCCCATTACCGATTTCTCCGGCAACCTGCTCATTGAGTTCATGTCCTATACCTTGGACGCGTCCAAGCCCAACTATCCCGTGGAGGAGTGCAAGGAGCGCGACGTCAACTACGCCGCTCCCCTGAAGGACAACGTCCGTCTGACCAATAAGCAGACGGGAGAGGTCAAGCAGACCGATATCTTCATGGGTGAGTTCCCCCTCATGACCGAGACCGGTACCTTCGTCATCAACGGCGCTGAGCGCGTGATCGTTTCTCAGCTCATCCGTTCTCCCGGTATGTACTACGCCTCCGAGATCGATAAGACCGGTAAGCGGATGTACTCTGCCCAGATCATCCCCTACCGCGGCGCATGGCTGGAGTACGAGACCGACATCAACGGCGTGATCTACGTCCGTATCGATAAGACCCGTAAGGTTCCTCTGACCATGTTCATCCGCGCGCTGGGTCCCGAGACTCGCGAGGAGATCTACAACCTGGTGGGTGAGGACGAGCGCCTGAAGGTCACCTTCGAGAAGGACGACTGCGAGAACCTGGCTGCAACCAACCGCACCACCGCTCACGTCGAGGCGCTGAAGGAGATCTACAAGAAGCTCCGCCCCGGTGAGCCTGCACTGGTGGAGTCTGCCGAGGCGCTCATCAATAACTATTTCTTCGACCCCAAGAGATATGACATCGCCCCCGTCGGACGCTACAAGTTCGACAAGAAGGTGGCCATCAGCGGCCGTCTGGCTAACCGCAAGCTGGCCGAGGACGCGATCTCTCCCCTGACGGGCGAGGTGGTCTTCGAGGCGGGCACTGTCCTGACCCCTGAGATGGCTCTCCAGGTGGAGCGCGCGGGTGTCAACGAGATCCGCATCGAACTGGACAACGGCGATACCATGAAGATCCTGTCCAACAACACCCTCGAGCCCGAGTACATCATCGGCTTCGATTTGAAGAATTGCGGCGTCAAGGAGAGAGTCCGTATCGCCATCATGCAGGAGATCATGGAGGCCGCCGAGGGAGACTTCGACACCATCAAGAAGCTGGTCAAGGAAAGAATGGCCGAGCTCTGCCCCAAGCACATCACCAAGGACGATATCTTCGCTTCCATTAACTATATGCTCAACCTCACCCACGAGGTCGGCTCCCTGGATGACATCGACCATCTGGGTAACCGCCGCATCCGCTCCGTGGGCGAGCAGCTCCAGAATCAGCTCCGCATCGGCTTTGTCCGTATGGAGAAGATCATCAAGGAGCGTATGACCACGCAGGATAACGATAAGCTGACGCCTCAGGCACTCATCAACATCCGCCCCGTCGCTACCGTGATCCGTGAGTTCTTCGGCTCCTCCCAGCTTTCTCAGTTCGCCGACCAGAACAACCCCCTGGCCGAGCTGGCCCACCGCCGCCGTCTGTCGGCTCTGGGTCCCGGCGGTCTGTCCCGTGACCGCGCCTCCTTCGACGTCCGTGACGTGCACTATACCCACTATGGCCGTATGTGCCCCATCGAGACCCCCGAAGGCCCGAACATCGGTCTGATCTCCTATCTGACCACCTACGCCCGCATCAGTGAGTACGGCTTCATCGAGGCTCCGTACCGTAAGGTGGTTCATGAGATCGACGAGAATGGCAATCCCGTCCACCGCGTTACCGACGAGGTGGAGTATATGACCGCTGACATGGAGGACGGCTTCATCGTCGCTCAGGCAAACGAGCCTTTGGACGAGAACGGCTGCTTCGTGAACAGCAAGGTCACCGCCCGCGAGACCACCGAGATCGCGTCCATCGATGCCGCCCGCATCGATTACATGGACGTGGCGCCTAAGATGGTGGTGTCCGTGGCAACCGCTATGATCCCCTTCCTGGAGAACGACGATAACTCCCGAGCTCTGATGGGCGCGAACATGCAGAAGCAGGCCGTGCCGCTGATGGTGACCGATTCCCCCATCGTGGGTACCGGTATGGAGTATAAGGCCGCCGTGGATTCGGGCGTGGTGGTCGTGGCTCGCCGCGCAGGCCGCGTGGAGAGCGTAGAGGCTGATAAGATCGTTGTCGTCACCGCCGAGGGCATGAAGGACACCTATCAGCTCCGTAAGTTCAAGAGAACCAACCAGGGCACCTGCTTCAACCAGAGACCTGTGGTGAAGTTCGGTCAGCTCGTCAAGGAGGGTCAGGTCATCGCAGACGGCCCCGCCACCTCCAACGGTGAGGTGGCGCTGGGTAAGAACGCGCTGATCGGCTTTATGACCTGGGAGGGCTACAACTACGAGGACGCCGTCCTGCTCAACGAGCGATTGGTTCGCGAGGACGTGTACACCTCTCTGCACATCGAGGAATATACCCACGAGGCGCGCGACACCAAGCTGGGGCCGGAGGAGATCACCCGCGAGATCCCCAACGTGGGCGAGGACGTGCTCAAGGATCTGAATAACGAAGGTATCGTCAAGAAGGGTACCGAGGTTCACGCCGGCGACATTCTGGTCGGTAAGATCACCCCCAAGGGTGAGACCGAGCTGACCGCCGAGGAAAGATTGCTCCGCGCCATCTTCGGCGAGAAGGCCAGAGAAGTCCGCGACACCTCCCTCCGCCTGCCTCACGGTGAGTCCGGCGTGGTGGTGGACGTCCGCGTGTTCTCCCGCGATCAGGGTGACGATCTGCCTGCAAGCGTCAATAAGGTGGTCAAGGTCTATATCGCCCAGAAGAGAAAGATCTCCGTGGGCGATAAGATGGCAGGCCGCCACGGTAATAAGGGTGTCGTTTCCCGCATCCTGCCTCCCGAGGATATGCCCTTCCTGCCCGACGGTACTCCTCTGGATATCGTGCTGAACCCCCTGGGCGTGCCTTCCCGAATGAACATCGGTCAGGTGCTGGAGGTTCACCTGGGTATCGCTTCCAGACGTCTGGGCTGGAAGATCATGACCCCCGTATTCGACGGCGCCAACGAGCGCGACATTTCCGAGTGCCTGCGTCTGGCTGATTACAGCCGTCCCCTGTACGCCCTTGAGAACCCCGAGGGTAAAGATCTCTTTGAGATGGTCACCACCGAGGATGGCGGCAAGGATTACCGTATGCTGACTCCCGAGGAGAAGGCTGACGCCGCTTACGTCGAGTCCCTCCGCCTGGCGGACACCCTCCGCCTCTTCGACGGTAAGACGGTTCTGTATGACGGCCGTACCGGCGAGCCCTTCGATAACCCCGTTACCGTCGGTATCATGTACTACCTCAAGCTGCACCACCTGGTCGACGATAAGATCCACGCCCGCTCCAACGGTCCTTACTCGCTGGTTACCCAGCAGCCTCTCGGCGGTAAGGCTCAGTTCGGCGGACAGCGCTTCGGCGAGATGGAGGTTTGGGCGCTGGAGGCATACGGCGCCGCTTATACCCTGCAGGAGATCCTGACCGTCAAGTCCGACGATATCACCGGCCGCCGCAAGGCCTACGAGGCCATCATCAAGGGTCAGAACATTCCGACTCCCGGTGTGCCCGAGTCCTTCAAGGTGCTGGTCAAGGAGCTCCAGGCTCTGGCTCTGGACATCCGCGTGCTGAACAGAGACGGCGAGGAGATCGATCTGGCTACCCTGGGCGCTGACGATGACGCGCCTACCTACCGCCGCCACAATCCTCGCGGCGACCGCCGGAACATCATGGACGAGGACGACACGGATGCAGCCGTGGGTCAGACCGTGGCCACCGATGAGCTGGCTGACGGCTACCTCGTGGAGAAGAGCGAGCTGGACGGTTACGAGAAGAGCGGCCGTGAGGACGACTTCTTCGAGGAGGAGTTTGGCTTTGACGCCGACGAGTCCTATGACGACGAGGGCTACGACGAGTAATCCCATTACGCCTGTTACTATTGATGCTTTTCAATCCCGCCGGGGCAGGGCGTCCCGCCTCGGCGGCAGACCACAATATATTTAGAATGAATGGAGAAGAACTGTGGAGCGTAACGAAATTTCATCCATCAAAATCGGTTTGGCATCTCCTGAGATGATCCGCAAGTGGTCCTTTGGCGAAGTCGAAAAGCCCGAGACCATCAACTACCGTACTCTGAAGGCCGAAATCGGCGGTCTGTTCTGCGAGCGTATCTTTGGCCCGACCAAGGACGGCGCTTGTATGTGCGGTAAATATAAAAATTCCCACAGTAAAGAGGTCATCAAGTGTGAAAAGTGCGGCGTGGATGTAACCACCAAGAAGGTTCGCCGTGAGCGCATGGGTCACATCGAGCTGGCCTGCCCCGTATCCCATATTTGGTACTTCAAGGCGATCCCCTCCCGTATGGCGCTGGTGCTGGACATCTCGCCCAAGCAGCTCGAGCAGGTGCTCTACTTTGCCGAGAACGTGGTGCTGGATCCCGGCGGAACGCCCCTCATGACGGGAACCGTCCTCTCTGAGAAGCAGTACCTGGAATACCGCGAAATGTACGGCAACGACTTCCGCGTCGGCATGGGCGCCGAGGCGGTGAAGGAGCTGCTGTCCAAGATCAACGTGCAGGAGCTGGCCGACAGCCACAAGCGCGAGCTCGCGGTGGCCTCCGGTCAGAAAAAGACCCGTATCATCAAGCGACTGGAGGTCATCGAGGCCTTCCGCAACTCCGGCAACAAGCTGGAGTGGATGGTGCTGGACGTCCTGCCCGTCATCCCCCCCGATATCCGTTCCATGGTACAGTTGGACGGCGGCCGCTTCGCCTCCTCTGACCTCAACGAGCTGTATCGCCGGGTCATCGCCCGTAATAACCGTCTCAAGAAGCTGCTTGAGATCCATACCCCCGACATCGTCATCCGCAACGAGAAGCGTATGCTCCAGGAGGCTGTGGATGCCCTGATCGATAACGGCCGCCGCGGCAAGCCCGTCACCGGTCCCTCCAACCGCCCCCTCAAGTCTCTGTCCGAAATGCTCCGCGGTAAGCAGGGTCGTTTCCGTCAGAACCTCTTGGGTAAGCGCGTGGACTATTCCGGCCGTTCGGTTATCGTCGTTGGTCCTACTCTGAAGATCTACCAGTGCGGTCTGCCCAAGGAGATGGCTTTGGAGCTGTTCAAGCCCTTCGTGGTCAAGCGCCTGGTCGAGATGGGCAAGGCTACCAACGTCAAGGAAGCGCAGAAGAAGATCGAGCGCGTGTTCCCCGAGGTCTACGATGCTTTGGAGAACGTCATCAAGGAGCATCCCGTGCTCCTGAACCGCGCGCCTACTCTGCACCGTCTGTCTATCCAGGCCTCCGAGCCTGTGCTGGTGGAGGGTCGCGCCATTAAGCTGCACCCCCTGGTATGTACCGCATTCAACGCCGACTTCGACGGCGACCAGATGCCTGTACACGTCCCCCTGTCCGTGGAGGCGCAGGCCGAGGCAAGATTCCTCATGCTCTCCGCGAATAACCTCCTGAAGCCTGTGGACGGTAAGGCCGTGACCGTGCCTACCCAGGATATGATCCTCGGTTCCTACTACCTGACCATGGAGAAGCCCGGCGAGCCCGGCGAGGGCCGCGTATTCCGCGACGTGGACGAGGCCATGATGGCCTACGCCAACCATCAGCTTGGTCTGCACGCGCCCATTAAGGTTCGCGTGACCCGCGACGTGGAGGAGACCGACGCCGACGGTAATACCGTTGTGGTTTCCCGTACCCGTCTGATCGATAAGAACGTCACCCTCGGCCGTCTGATCTTTAATGAGTCTGTGCCCCAGGGCATCGGCTTCAACAAGAAGCGCGTGGACGAGTTTGACCTCGAGGTTGCCGAGGTGGTCAAGAAGAAGCAGCTCGGTCAGATCATCGACTGCTGTATCCGCGCCCGCGGTACTGCCGTTTGCGCCGAAATGCTGGATAAGATCAAGTCCATGGGTTACAAGTACTCCACCCAGGCTTCCTTCTCCATTTCGGTGTACGACATGACCATTCCCCCTGAAAAGAAGGATTTCCTCGCCGAGGCGCAGAAGCGCGTCGACACCATCACCCGCCACTTCATGCGCGGTGAGCTCTCCGAGGAGGAGCGCTACCAGGCCGTGATCAAGATCTGGAATCAGACCACCGATAACGTCACCGGCGCGCTGACCAACTCCTTCTCCACCTTCAACCCCATTAAGATCATGGCGGATTCGGGCGCGCGTGGTTCCATGACCCAGATGAGACAGCTCGCCGGTATGCGCGGACTGATGTTCTCGGCTACCGGTAAGACCATGGAGCTGCCCATTAAGTCCAACTTCCGCGAGGGTCTGAATATCACCGAGTACTTCATGGGCGCACGTTCCTCCCGTAAGTCGCTGTCGGATACCGCGCTGCGTACCGCAGACTCGGGTTACCTGACCCGCCGTCTGGTGGACGTCTCCCAGGAGGTCATCATCCGCGAGATCAAGTGTAACACCACCAAGGGCGCATGGGTCAATGACGTCATTGATGATAAGGATAAGAACGTACTGGAGCCTTTGGCAGACCGTATCGTCGGCCGCTTCACCATGGGTCCCGTGGTTCATCCCGAAACCGGCGAGGAGATGATCCCTGACGATACCATGATCACCGAGGAGATGGCCGCCGCCATCACCAAGGCCGGTATCACCTCGGTCTGCATCCGTACCGCCATTCAGTGCCATGCCCGCTACGGTCTCTGCGCGCACTGCTACGGCGCCGACCTGGCGTCCGGCAAGCTGGTATCCGTCGGTGAGGCCGTCGGTATCATCGCCGCGCAGTCCATCGGTGAGCCCGGTACCCAGCTTACCATGAGAACCTTCCACTCCGGTGGTGTGGCAGGCTCGGATATCACCCAGGGTCTTCCTCGAGTGGAGGAGCTCTTTGAGGCTCGCGCTCCCAAGAAGGCCGCCATCATGGCTGAGCAGGCCGGTATCGCCTACATTCAGCCCAACCGTGATGTGCCCGGCATGAACGACGTGTCCGTCCGCGACGAGCACGACGTCGAGCTGGCCAAGTATCCTGTTCCTTACGGTATGCGTCTTGCCATCACCGACGGTCAGCCCGTTGAGATCGGCCAGGCTCTCACCGAGGGTAGCAAGGCTCCCGCTGATATCATGCGTATCCAGGGTCTGGATGCCGTGTACGAGTACATCATCAAGGAAATCCAGAAGGTGTACCGTTCTCAGTCGGTTAACGTCAACGATAAGCACATTGAGATCATTGCCCGCCAGATGACCCGTAAGCTCCGCATTGATGATAGCGGCGACACCACCCTGCTGGGCGGCTCTACCGTGGATATGTCGGATCTGGAGGAGGCAAACTCCATCATCGATCAGCGCATCGCCAACGGCGAGACCGAGCTGAAGCACGCCGTGGGCGAGCCCGTTCTGCTGGGTATCACCAAGGCGTCCTTGGCTACCGAGTCCTTCATGTCTGCGGCCTCCTTCCAGGAGACCACCAAGGTTCTGGCCGAGGCGGCGATCCGCGGCAAGGTCGACTACCTGCGCGGCCTGAAGGAGAACGTCATCATCGGTAAGCTGATCCCCGCCGGTACGGGTATGTCCTGCTACCGCGAGATCACCGTCGAGGAGACCTCCGACGAGCCTGCCGTCGACATCCCTGCCGAGCCCGCCGTCGAGGCGGAGACCGAGATCGGCGCCGCCGAGGCTGAGGCTACTGTTTCTTGAGCCTGAAATGATCGTTCGTCATATGTAACAAAAAATCCCGCTCCCGCCTTTGGCGGGGGCGGGCTGTTTGCCGAGACGCTCTCGGCGCGCTTCGCCGAATGGATGAAATACGGCGGATCTCCACGTGAAAATAACCATTTGAATTCTCTCTGTTAAACCGTAAATTGTGAAATAGGGAGAACTTTTTCAAGAAGAGAATGAGTTGTTGACAAATGGAGAACAGTATGCTATAATAAATCTGTTCGTGTGCACGCCCGAAGTGTGCCTGAACGGCAGAATCGCCTGTTTCGAAAGAGATCGGCGTCTGTATATACACACAAAAATTCACGAAGAAGGAGGAAATGAAGCATGCCAACCTTTAACCAGCTTGTCAGACAGGGCCGTAACGCCCGTGTTTACAAGTCCAAGTCGCCTGTTCTCCAGAAGGGCTACAACAGCCTGGAAGGTAAGACCACCGACCAGTCCTCTCCTCAGAAGAGAGGTGTCTGCACCAAGGTTTCCACCACCACGCCTAAGAAGCCTAACTCCGCGCTCCGTAAGATCGCAAGAGTTCGTCTGACCAACGGCATGGAAGTCACCACCTACATTCCCGGTATCGGCCACAGCCTGCAGGAGCACTCTGTTGTTCTGATCCGCGGCGGCCGTGTGCGTGACCTGCCTGGTGTACGTTACCACATCATCCGCGGCACCCTGGATGCACAGGGCGTTGCAAACCGCAACCAGAGCCGTTCCAAGTACGGTGCAAAGCGTCCTAAGGCTGCCAAGAAGTAATTCCGGCGCCCGGGACAAAGCAGGGAAGCCTCTGCCGCCGCTCGCGGCGTAAAAGCGAGTGTCCGCAATAGGACAGAGGGAGACGAAAAGGCAGTTTCATTCATAACACTCCGCGTGCGTTTCGTGAATTTCTGTGTGTGTATACAGTAATCCGAGAACCGCCCGGTGCGTGGACAGAAGGATGCTTTTGAGTACCTATGATTTCATGTAATACTAATGAAGGAGGGAAGTTACAGTGCCGAGAAGAGGTTCTATATCCAAGAGAGATGTATTGCCGGATCCTTTGTACAATTCCAAGCTGGTCACCAAGCTGATCAACAACGTAATGTACGACGGCAAGAAGGGCGTTGCACAGACCATCGTTTACGATGCGTTCACCATGATCGAAGAGAAGATCGGTCAGAATGCCCTTGAAGTTTTCCAGGCCGCGCTTGACAACATCAAGCCCGAGCTGGAGGTTAAGGCTCGCCGTGTAGGTGGTTCTACCTACCAGGTGCCTATGGAGGTTCGCCCCGAGCGCCAGCAGACTCTGGCTCTCCGTTGGCTGATCGCCTATTCCAGAAACCGTTCCGAGAGAACCATGGCTGAGAGACTGGCGGGCGAGATCATGGACGCCAAGAACAGCATGGGCGGCGCCTTCAAGAAGAAGGAAGAGACTCACCGTATGGCCGAAGCCAACAAGGCTTTCGCTCACTACCGTTATTGATTTGCAAGCGGATGCTTGAAAATCTGACACTCAAAATCAAGGAGAAAATCAATGGCAAGAGAGTTTTCGCTTGAGCATACTCGGAATATCGGTATCATGGCTCACATCGATGCCGGTAAGACTACCACCACTGAGCGTATTCTGTTCTATACCGGTAAGACCCATAAGCTGGGCGAGACCCACGAGGGTGGCGCCACCATGGACTGGATGGAGCAGGAGCAGGAGAGAGGTATCACCATCACTTCCGCTGCTACCACCTGTTACTGGAATGATAACCGTATCAACATCATCGACACCCCCGGTCACGTGGACTTCACCGTTGAGGTGGAGCGTTCCCTGCGCGTTCTGGACGGTTCCGTAACCGTTTTCTGCGCTAAGGGCGGTGTTGAGCCCCAGTCTGAGACCGTTTGGCGTCAGGCTGATAAGTATCGCGTGCCCCGTATGGCTTACGTCAACAAGATGGACATCACGGGCGCAGACTTCTATCATGTTCTGGACATGATGAGAGACAGACTCCACGCAAATCCCGTTCCCCTGCAGCTGCCCATCGGTAAGGAGATGACCTTCCGCGGTATCATCGACCTTCTGAACATGGAGGCTGACGTCTACTACGACGAGCTGGGTAAGGACGTTCGCGTTGAGCCTATCCCCGAGGACATGGTTGAGCTGGCTGAGCAGTATCGCGCCGAGCTGGTTGAGGCTGTTGCTTCTACCGACGAGGAGCTGATGGAGAAGTACCTCTGCGATGAGGAGCTGACCATCGAAGAGCTCAAGGGCGCTATCCGCCGCGCAACCATCAACAACGAAATCGTTCCCGTCGTTTGCGGTT
>JAZQXS010000156.1:0-5930 GCA_045633025.1 Eubacteriales bacterium
AAAATAGACAGCCGCACGTGAGCGGCTGCCTGAGATTGTAATGCGGTATCAAACCTTCTGTACCCCTTTTAGGGGTTACGCCTGTATTTGCCCCTTATAGGGGCTGTGCAAACCACCGGTTCAACCGGTGGTTTTGATTCAGAGCAAATAATGCGGCATTTTCTGCCCGATCTGCACCTTATCCGAGGGGGTGTCCTCCTTGTGTCCCACAACGGCCTCCACGGTCTCGGGAGCTACGTTGGAAAGCACCGCGGTTGCGGGCTCTGCGGGCGTCTCGGCAGGCTTCTCCGCCTTGGGGGGCTCCTCCGCGGGCTTGTCTGCCTTAGGCGCGGCGGGCTTCTTCTTGGCGGGCGACTTTTTCTTGGGGGCAGGCTTGACCTCTGCGGGGGCGGTTTCCACCATGGGCTCTGCCTTGGCCTCCGCGTTTTCGGGAGTAGCTGCCTTGGCTACGCGATTCTGAATGCTGTCTTTACCGATGGGCATATTCCATAACCTCCTTGGATAGTGTCAGATATTCTTGGGCGGCGCGGCTGGTCTTCTTGTAGGCCATGACCGGCAGACTGTTTTCCTGAGACCACTCGATGGCGGAGTCGATGCGGATGAAGGTATCGAACAGGCGGACGTTATCCAGCCCGCTCAGCACCTCGATGGCCTGCTTGAACTGATTCTTGCGCTCGTTGGCCTTGGTGACCACCACGCCCAGAATCTTCAGATCGGGGGCGATGCGCTGGAGCTTCTCATAGAACTCGAACAGGTTGGCCAAGCCGAACAGCCCCCAGGGGGAGGCTTCCACGGGGATGAGGATGAAGTCCGAGGCGCACATGATGTTCATGACCCAGCAACCCAGAGTGGGCGGCGCGTCTATGAGGATATAATCATACTCGCCCGACTCGCGGATCTTGGCAAGACCCTGCTTGAGGATGAACTCCCTCTGCCACATGGTGAACAGATCCACCTCGATGCCGCTCATGAGGATGGAGGAGGGGATGAGATCCAGCCCCTCGTAGGCGGTGTGGCGGACGAACGGGGTGAGCTCCTTCTGTCCCTTCATGGCGGTGTAGAGATTTTCCCCGCTTTCGTTGAAACCCAGGGCGGTCTCCTCGTCGAAGAAGGACAGGGTGAGGTTCATCTGCATATCGCCGTCGATGAGCAATACCTTTTTGCCCTCGGTGACCATGCTGTATCCCACGTTGGCGCAGGTGGTGGACTTTCCGCTTCCGCCCTTGTTATTGGCGAAGCAGATCACTTTGGTCTTTGTCTGACTCATAATAGAACTCCTTTATTAAAGTTCTTGGGGTCAAGCCCTTCTTTCAAGAAGGGCTTGCGGGGGTCAGGGGCGGAGCCCCTCGTTTTTTACACAGGCAACGCATCGGGAGCATCCGTAGGCTCGCGCAGGTAATCGATGATGTCGGTCAACCCCTCGCCTGTGTAGGAGCTGCACGGAAAGATCTTCTCGCACCCGCAGAGCTTCAGCCAGCGCTCGGCCTGCTCTATATTGGCTCGCTCGCGGTCGATGCCCGAAATGATGCCGATGACCTCGCGGTTGACAAGGCAGGTACAGCAAGGCGGGAACACGCAGAACGGCTCGTCCGCGCCGATGACCAGCCCCACGATGTCGGCCTCGTAGGCGTACAGCGCCAAGGCGGCGCCCAGTTTGGCCACCTCGGTGTATTCCCCGGGGGTGTCGATGATGGTATTGTGATAGTTGATGTATTGGGTCTTGCAGTAGTGGAGCTGTTCACCCCGCAATGCCTGCGTGAGCGTGGTCTTTCCTGCCGCTACCCGACCCATGAGGATGAGTTTTTTCATGGCTTTTTTCTTATGGGGCGCTGCCCCATACCCCGCCAAAAACCTTTTTGAAAAAAGGTTTTTGGAAATCCAAAAACTTTCCCGAAAAGATTTTTGAGATATGATTTGAAAGTTCTTGAAGGGGGCGGTGCTCTGTGGGGCGCTGCCCCATACCCCACTCAAGGAACTTTTTGCAAAAAGTTCCTTGAGAATCCTCAAAAAACTTTACAAAAAGTATTATGAGATATGTTTTGAACGTTCTTGGGAGGTGCGGAACCCTTCTTTCAAGAAGGGTTCCGCATCGTTCTCTTACGTTCTCGTCTTTTCGCAGACGGTGAATTTGAGGGTGTCGCGGAAATACTCGCCGATGGCGGTGAAGGCGGAATCTACCTCGGAGACGCGACCTGTGATGATGAGGGTACCCGAGAAGCGATCCACGAAGCCGAGGTCAATGTTAGCGGATTTCATGGCGATATCCGCGGTGATGACGGCGGTTTCGGCGGGGCTGACGGTCAGCACGCCGATGGCGGCGTGGGAGTAGTCCAGCTTGGGGTCAAGACCCAGCTTCTGATAGAGAATGGGATCGGGATTGGCGATGACGTGCAACAGGGTGATCTGCCGACCGGGCACCAATTCCTGTACGATCCGCATTTTATCGTGCATTTCCAGTTCTTTCATCTTGATCTCCTTTCAAAAGTTTGACATTGGTTCCGCAAGGAATTTCGGTGGTTCCGACCGAAAAAACGTCAAACTTTTTGAACGAAGAAGGCGAAGCCTTCTTGTTCGGTTATCCGCCGATCTGCACCCGCAGGTGGCACGTAAGGCGCTCGGATTCCCGTTCGGCGGTCTCCTTGAGCTCCTGCATATGGGCGGCGGTGGGGGGCGTAAGGTGGGCGAGGGTATACTCTCGCCCCAGCCCCTCGTACTTGTCCTGACCCAGGCGGTGGTAAGGGAGCAGGTGCAATTCATGTACCCCGGGAAGGGACTCAGCAAAGCGGGCGATGGCGGCAATCTCGGCGGGGGTATCGTTGAAGCCGGGGATGACGGGCACGCGGATGACCAGGTGGCTTGCGTGTTCGGCGATGTAGCGGGCGTTGTCCAGGATCTTCTCGTTGGGCCGACCCGTGTACGCTTGGTGCTTCACCGAATCCATGTGCTTGATGTCCATCATGATGTGATCGATGTGGGGGATCAGGCGGGCGACCACCTCGCGGTCAGCGAAGGCGGTGGTCTCAATGGCGGTGTTGAAGCCGTGATCGTGGCAGGCGCGGAGAATGGCCTCAGCGAAATCGGGCTGGGCCATGGCTTCGCCGCCCGACAGGGTGATCCCGCCGCCCGAGCGACGGTAGTAGACCTCGTCCTTGCAGAGATCCTCCATGAGCTCCCGCACCGTGATGTCCTGTCCCACCGTCTTGGTGGCGCCGTTCATGGTGAGCTCCTGGATCCCGTACTCCTGCGACTCGGGGTTGCAGCACCAGCGGCAACGCAGGTAACATCCCTTCAGAAATACGATGGTGCGAATGCCCGGCCCGTCATGGATGGAGAAGCGCTGAATATCAAAAATCCGACCGACTTGGTCGTAGTAGTTTGCCATGTGAGGTTCCTTTCTCGGGGCTCTGCCCCGACCCCCGCCAAAACTTTCGAAAAGGTATTGGTGTAAAGGGGGAAGGATCGTTGATCGGTATGAGCGTTAAAGGTTCTTGGGAGGCCGGAACCCATCTTTCAAGAAGGGTTCCGGTGGGGTTAAGGGGCAAAGCCCCTTTTTTTACCACGGGGCTCTGCCCCGACCCCCGCCAAAACTTTCGAAAAGGTATTGGTGTAAAGGGGGAAGGATCATTGATCGATATGAGCGTTAAAGGTTCTTGGGGGTCAAGCCCCTTCTTTCAAGAAGGGGCTTGCGGGTGCAGGGCAGCGCCCTGCTTACAATCCCATCTGCTCAGTGCGGCTGATGATGTCGTCCTGGAGAGAGCGGGAGAGGGTGGTGAAGAGGGCGGAGTAACCGGCCACGCGAACCACCAGAGTCTTATAGTTTTCGGGATGCGCCTGCGCGTCCAAGAGGGTCTCTCGGGAGATGACGTTATACTGGACGTGCATACCCTTCTGGTCGAAGAAGCCGCGGAGGTAGGCCACGAACTTCTCCAATCCCATCTCGCCGGCAAGGGCGGAGGGGTGGAACTTTTGGTTGAGCAGGGTGCCGTTGGAGGCGTCGCCCAGGTCGAGGCGGGCGACCGAGTTGGCGGTAGCCGTCGGGCCCTTGACGTCGCGGCCGGACATGGGGCCGACGCCGTCGGCAATGGGGGTGTTGGCCAAGCGGCCGTCGGGGGATGCGCCGGCCTGGTGACCCAGCGGCACGTTGGCGGATACGGGATACAGACCTGCGTGGAACATACCGCCGCGGGGGTTGGTGTGCTGCAGGAGAGGCTTGGTGTAGGTCTGGCCGATCTCGCGGGCGAACAGGTCAACCTCGCGGAGGTCGTTGCCGTACTTAGGTACGTCATTGATGAGAGCCAGCATCTCGTCGTAGCGCGCCTTCTTGTCGTCGGGAATATGCGCGGCGGTCTTGAAGCCCTCGTAGATAGCCTTGATGAGGTCGGCGTTTACGTCCTTGCCCTCGCTGTCCAGCATAGTGGCGGCCTCGGTGGTCAGCTCCAGCGCGCGCTTGTTGGTGGCGCCCTTGCCGAAGTTATCGGCCAAAGCCTGCTTCATTTCGGCCATGGAGATCACACCGTCCTCGAAGACCAGCTTGCGAATGACGGCTAGGGAGTCGGCCACGTTGGCGATACCGAAGCCCTGAGGGCCGGTGAAGTTGTAGTGGCATCCGCCCTCCTGGACGCTCTTGCCGTTTTGGATGCAATCGTCGATCATGCAGGACTCGAAGGGCAGGGGACAACGGACGGCGTGGGCGGCGTCGACGGCGTTATCGGCCTGCGCCATCATCTCAATGAAGAACTCCTGCTGGGTCTTGAAGGCCTCGAAGAACTCCTCGAAGTGGGTCATTTCCAGCACGTCCATGGTCTTGGGGCCGATCTGCTCGCCCTTGTCCATGCCCGAGGAGAACACGAGCTCCAAAGGACGAACCATGTTGAAGAAGGCGGCATCATGCCAGCCGTCGGTCTTGTGGCAGGCGGAGGGCTCGACGCAACCGATGATGCAGTAGCCGCGGGCGTCCTCAAGGGAATAGCCGCGGGACATCATGGAAGGAATGATGACCTCGTCATTGTAGAAGGCGGGCACGCCCATACCCTCGCGGGTGACGGCGGCGGCCTTAATGAGCAGGGAGTGGGGGGTACCGTTCCAGACGCGGATGGACAGGGAAGGCTGGGGCAGACGAACGTGCATCTGCGCCTCCATGCACATGTAGGACAGATCGTTGGTGGCGTCGAGGCCGTGCTCGTCCTGGCCGCCGACGATGAGGTTCTGGAACAGGCCGTAGCCGGCAAAGCCCTCGGCGGAGGCGGCGTCACGAACCTTGTTCAGGTCGTTGAGCTTGACCCAGATGCAATCCAGAAGCTCCTGGGCGGCCTCGTAGGTGGTGCGTCCCTCGTCCAGGTCGGCCTTGAAGAAGGGGTACATATACTGGTCGAAGCGGCCGGGGGAGATGGAGTGACCCGAGGACTCCATCTGCATGAGTTGCTGGACGAACCAGAAGCTCTGGCAGGCCTCATGGAAGGTGCGGGCGGGCTTGGCGGGCACGCGGTCGCAGGCCTCGGCGATGGTGAGCAGCTCGGCCTTACGGTCGGAGTCGGTGCACTCGGCGGCCTGAGCGAGCGCCAGGTCGGAGTAGCGGCGGGCGTAGGTTATGACGGCCTCACAGCTCTCGATGACGGCCTCCAGGAAGCTCTTGCGGGAGGCGTAATCGCCCTGACCGCGCTTCAGCTTGGCAATCTCGGCCTGCGCCTCCTCGATGATGGACTCGTAGCCGCAGCCTATGACCTTTTCATAGTTGACGTTCACGTGACCAACGCCGTTGTAGAAGTAGTTACCCACGGTGAAGATGCCGTGGTTCAGGAATACGTCCAGCACCTCGGGATCCATGTTGGATGCCGCCAGATCGCTGACCGTCTTGCCCTTCCAGTAGGGGTGCACGGCCTCCAGACGGCGGATGGTGTCGGGGGAGATGTAGAAGGGGTCGGCCTCACGGG
>JAZQXS010000157.1:0-3721 GCA_045633025.1 Eubacteriales bacterium
CGCCCTTACCGTTGACTTCCTTGGAAGCATTCTTCAAGGATTCCACAGCGGCATCCACAGCCTTCTTGATACCCTTGCGGAGTACCATGGGGTTTGCGCCGGCGGTGACGTTCTTCATGCCCTCGCGGACAAAGGCCTGCGCCAGCAGGGTAGCGGTCGTGGTACCGTCGCCGGCGGCATCGTTGGTCTTGGTTGCGACCTCCTTGACCAGGGAGGCGCCCATGTTCTCGGCGGCATCCTCCAGCTCGATCTCCTTTGCGATGGTTACGCCGTCATTGGTGATGAGGGGGGAGCCGTACTTCTTATCCAGAACCACGTTGCGTCCCTTGGGACCCAGGGTGATCTTGACCGTGTCGGCCAGCTTATCCACGCCGCGCGCCAGGGCGTTGCGTGCTTCGATTCCGTAGAGAATATCTTTTGCCATTGTAGTGTACCTCCAAAATGAAATGTGCGGAAATTATTCCACGATTGCGAGGATATCATCCTCGGAGAGCAGGGTGTATTCGGTGCCGTCCAGTTTAACGGCGGTGCCGGCGTACTTGCTGGCGATGACCTTGTCGCCGACCTTGACGGTCATAGGAGCCAGCGCGCCGTTATCGGTGACCTTGCCGGGGCCGATGGCGATGACTTCTGCGATCTGGGGCTTTTCCTGAGCGGCGGCGGTCAGAACGATGCCGCCCTTCGTCTTTTCCTCCGCCTCGACGAACTTGATGACGACGCGGTTGGACAGGGGATTGAGTTTCATGTTGATGCCTCCTATACTGTGCGTTCTACGCATTTTTTACATATTTGAGTGGTTCAGCCGAGAACTTCGTCGGTTTTTAGCACTCGTCGTCTGTGAGTGCCAACCACATACCATATTTTACACGATTTCGCCGAAAAGTCAATAGGTTGGGCGCATTATTCACAAACTATTAACATAAAAAATATTGGATTCATATTTGATCTCATATTTAAACGCCCGACGGCATAATCTTTGCTGAGGATTGAGGTGATTCTATGTCGTTTTTATTAGCCGCTACGCCGGTGCTTCTGTTTGGTGTAGGACTGTTTTACATGATCCGCCTGCGGGGATTCTATCTTTTGCATCCGATTCGCTGTGTTCGGCTTTTGTTTGCCCGCAGAGCCACTGCGGGCATATCTCCCTTTCGCGCGCTGACGGTTGCTCTGGCAGGGACGCTGGGGGTAGGGAATATCGTAGGCGTAGCCTCCGCCATCTATTTCGGGGGGGCGGGCGCCGTGTTCTGGATGCTGGTCAGCGCCTTGGTGGCCATGGTGCTCAAGTATGCCGAGATCACGCTGGCTGTGCGCCACCGCCGTATGACTCCGAATGGCCAACCCGTAGGCGGCGCGCCCTACTATATTCGTGACGGCTTGACACGCGCGGGGTTTCCTCGCGCAGGCAGGGGGCTGGCCGCATTGTTCGCCCTCCTTTGCCTGATCAACGCGATTACTATGGGGAGCCTGCTTCAGATCAATGCGGCGGCCGGAGCCATGAAAACGGGCTTCTCTCTGCATCCGTTGATAACAGGGGGCATGGTCGCGCTTCTCACGGTGATTTCGGTCAAAGGGGGAGCTAAACGCATTTCAGCCTTGACCGAGAAATTGGTTCCGTTCATGACGGTGGGGTTTTTGGCCGCTTGTCTGGGCGTGCTCATGCTTCGGTGTGGGCGTATTCCTTCTGCGCTGGCGATGATTTGGGAGGATGCCTTCCGCATGGATGCCGCGGGCGCTGGAATCGGAGGTTTTTTTCTTTCCAAGGGAATTCGCTACGGAGTGATGCGGGGGTTGGTTTCCAACGAGGCGGGATGCGGTACCGCGCCTATGGCGCACGCTTCCGCGGATACGGATCTTCCGGCTCGACAGGGACTCTTTGGGCTGGTAGAGGTATTCGTGGATACCGTTCTCCTGTGTACGGTGACGGCTCTTTGCATTCTGGTCAGCGACAGCGGCCCTGCCGCCTATGGAGAGGATACCGTGAGCACCGCGCAGGCGGCGTTTTCCTCGGTTCTGGGGAATTGGGCCGGTGGATTCTTTGCTGTGGCCATGCTTCTTTTTGCTGTGGCGACCATCATTTGCTGGGCGCATTACGGCATGACCTGCGTAGGCTATTTGACGAGCGCCAGACCTGCGGTGCAGGGGGTGGTTGGGAATGGATACCTTGTCTTGATGGTGGTGGCGCTCCTTGGGGGATCGGTTACGGCGCCGACGCCGGCCTGGCGTTTGGCCGATGCGGCCATCGCTTGCATGACGCTGTTGAATCTTGTCATTCTCCTTCTTTTGAGCCGAGAGGTGCGCGAGGAAACGGAGCGTTTGTTTTTGACGCACAGATCCGTCTCGTCCTGCATAGCCTGTGAGGGAAAAACTTCCTCGAAAGGAGTGATCGAATGACCGAATCCACAGCGCTCCGCTATTTTGCCGCTTCCAATTCCAGCCGGGGCTTTTGCAATTACTACGGAGACATATTCACCGAGCAGAATACCGATCGTTTGTACATTATCAAGGGAGGCCCCGGAACCGGCAAGAGCCATTTCATGAAGGCTGTTGCCCGAAGGGCTCGTATAAACGGCTACTGCGTGACCGAGTACGCTTGTTCGTCGGATCCGTCGTCCTTGGACGGAGTTTGGATGACCCGCGAGGGGCGGGCATCGGTGGGACTTTTGGATGGGACGGCGCCTCACGTCCGTGAGCCTGTCCTTCCGGGGGTGAAGGAGGAGATCGTAAATCTGGGCGTCTTTTGGAACAGTCGGATTCTGGGGGAGAGCGGGGAGACTATCCGTGGACTTTCCGCCGGAAAATCCGCCGCCTATGACCGCGCATACGCCTACCTGGCGGCATGTGGCGACATGGATCGGGTAACCGAATCCTACATGGACAGGTGCGTATGGACGGAACGGTTGGGCGCCTTGGCAGATCGGATCCTTCGCCACCAACCGAAGGGCTTCCGCTTTTCCGCCACGCCCGCTCTGCGGCGGGCAGTCGGGATGACCGGAGAGGTATGCCTACATACGTTTGAGCGCAGGGCGGCCGAGCAGGGGGGAACGATCCTGGTTTTGGAGGATCATTACGGCGTGGCCTATCGTTTGACCCGTATGATCCTTGAAAAATCGCGCGAAGCGCGCCTGTCCGCGCTGGTGTCCTATCATCCTGTCTATGCCAATAAGATCGACGGCCTGTTCTATCCGGACAACGGGCTTTGTATTCTGGTGGGGTATGCTGAGCTTCCCGAGGGAGCGGCTACACGCAGTATATCTCTTCGCCGCTACGCCGACCCCGAAGGCGTACGCGCTGTCCGAAGCGAGCTTCGCGGGGCGTATGCGCTTCGGAATCAGCTCATGGAGGCGGCGCAACGGGAGCTGGCGGGGGCATCAAGGTACCATTTTGAACTGGAGAAAATCTATTCCGCAGCCATGGATTTTCGCGCTAAGGAGGCCTTCACGGAGGATTTCTGCAAAAATCTATTCGGGAGTGAATAAAGCTTCCGAGATCTTTTCATAAGCATTTCTTGAACGTTCTTGAAGAGGGGGGCGGGGGAGAAACTTCTTTCAAGAAGTTTCTCCCCCGCAAAAAATCATAGAATACAGATCCGATTATCTCTGTACCCGACCCGAGCCGTCACCGCCCGCCAGCTTTTCCACTTCGGAGACGCTGACGCGGTTGAAGTCGCCCTCAATGGAGTGCTTGAGCGCGGAGGCCGCCACAGCGAACTCGATCGCCGCCC
>JAZQXS010000158.1:0-13243 GCA_045633025.1 Eubacteriales bacterium
ACCTTCTTTTTGATGGCGCCGATCGATGAGCGAGAAGTCACTGCAAGTTGCCGGAAAGCCCTGGGGAAAGCAGGCTATGGTGCAACTTGCTGCCGAGCTTGCTCGGCGGGGTTCAGAGTTTCACAAATGAATTGCTGATCGGAATTCGCACGTCACGCGAGTTTGACTAAAAAACAAAGTTATTGCATTCTGTCCGAATATATGATATACTATATTCGGAAGCAGAGCTCGGCTTACTGATTAAAAAAAGGGGGATCATTATGAATAACCTTGGACAAAGAATCAAGGAGCTGCGGAAAAGAAATGATCTGACACAAGAAAAACTGGCAGATCTGCTTAACGTCACCTATCAATCTGTCTCGAAATGGGAATGTGGCACTACGATGCCCGACCTTTCTATGATTGTGCCGCTGGCCAGAGTTCTTCATACTTCGGCGGATGATCTGCTCGGAATGAAGTCCACAGAGCAGGATGAGAGACAGGCGTATTTTGATTCGGAATACTTTGAATTTTGGAAAAAGGAAGATCACGAAACGGATTATACGATCGCGAAGCAAGCCGTGGAGGAATATCCTGAAGAGTACAAATATTGGTATTGGCTTGGTTCGGTTGAATACTATATTTCGTTCAGCCGTCAGAAACAAGAGGAGTTCCTTGAAATGATGGACACCTCCATAAAACACAGTCTGATAGCCTATGAGAACGGCGCCGATGAAGGGGTGAGGAGAACCGCCTTGTGGAATATCATTTGCGCATACCGTTACAGCGGCCGTATCGGCGAAGCGAGGAAATATGCGGAGCTATACCCCGAAAGCAATCCGACAAGTCGTGATGATGCAATTGAGCTTTGCTTGGAGGGGGAGGAATTACTGGTACATCAACAGGGACAACTGTTGGACGCGCTTGATAAGCTTTGTAATATTTTGAACAGGATGGGGGAATGGGGGGATATAGCCGATCCGCGTGTGCGCGCCTGTGCAGAAGCAGAGAAAACCATCATCGAAACCATCATTCCCGATGGAAATACGTTGCGGTTCAGTATATATTTAAGAGCCGTCCATGAGAAGCTTGCGGATATTGCGCTGGAATCAAAAGAATATGATGCGGCTGTCGAGGAACTGAAAAAAGCTCGGGAATATGCCGTGGCAAGTGATCGAGCGATGACAGCCGACAAGCAGTATTATACATGCTTGCTTCTCGATCGCCGTGACTATGATTATTCGAATTGCAGACAATGGGGATCGACTGAAAAAGATCTGCTCTTAGAAAGATTAAGTGATCATGGAAAGTACGATCCGCTTCGCGAGAGGGAAGATTTTAAAGCTTTGGTTGATGGAATGTCATCGTAAGACAAAAAGCAAGGAAGCCTACCGAATGACTCGGTGGGCTTCCTTTAGGTCTATATTCGAATCTCATTCCGCCTTCAATGCCTTCTCGAAGGCCGCGTGGGCGGTGGCGGTGTCCTCGGCATTCAGGATGGTGTAGAGGACGTAGTTGCCGCAGACCGTGACCTCGGCGCAGTCCAGCTTGGGGAGCTCGGCCTGGTTGTAGGACTCCAGCAGGGGCGCCATGCGGAGCTTATGAGCGGTCAGGTACGCCTCGGCGAAGGATTTGATTTTGGCGGCGTCTTTGGCATCCTTGACGCGGAAGATGCCCAGCTCGTCCACGTTCATGTCGGACTCGGCGGAGATGACGATGGTGTAATCGCTGACCAGCGCCAGGTACTCGGCGTAGTCCTCGCCCCAGGACGAGGGGGAGATGTATTCGCCGCTGACGGTGCTCCAGCCGCCTTGGGCGGTGAGGGCGGACTTGACCGTGACGGAGAGGCTTTCGGCGGTGAGATCGTCTCGCCAGCTTCCGCTGTCGCAGGCAACGGCAGAGAGCAGGAGGACGGCGCACAGGATGCAGGCGAGCAGGCGGAGGGTGTATTTCATGGCGGTTCCTTTCTGATTGCGTTAGTTTTGTACGGCGTGGGTACGGATGTAGCCCAGAATGGCCTCGTAGGCGTTATCGCCCAGGTGGATGCCGTCCGAGCTGTTGCAGTATTCGGCTTTGAGATAGTTGTTTTCGTCCTTCAGAATCGATTGGGTATCCAGATAGCAGCACCCGTTGGCGGCGGCGACGGCCTTGACCCACTTATTGGCGGTGTCGATCCTGGTGTTATCCAGGGTGGCGCAGGCCGCGGTGACGGGGAAGATGGATTGCAGGACGATGGTGGTATCGGGGGATTCTTTTTGGATGGCTTTGACCAGCTTTTCGTAGCAGGATTTGAATTCCTCCTCGGTCAGGTAGGACACGCCCCAATCGGTGCCCAGCGTAATGATCAGGATCTCGGGCTCGGTTTCCCCGGCGGCTTCTGCGATGGTCATTTTCTCACCGGTTCCGGGGAGGATGATCTTGGCGGAGGTGACCTCGGAATTGAGGTTGATCATATTGGATTCGCTTCGCCAGACCTGCTTGGTATTGGTGCCGCCGGTCAGCACGCCCCTGTTGATGAGGTGAGCGGTGAGGGAATCGCCCACGAAGGTGAGCTTGTCCTGGTAGGCAAGTCCCGCGTCGGGGGTTTCGGAGAGGGTCACGCCGTCATGGACGGGGAGACTTCCGGGATCGCCGCTCGGAGGGGTGAGGGCATCTCCCGTACCGGCGCTGTCACCGGCAGGGGTGTCTCCCTTGGGAGGCGGGTCGGGCAGGCGGGCAACGACGACCGCGACGGTCAGCGCCGTCAGGAGCACCGCCAGCAATGCCGCGGCGAGGAGCAGGAGGCGGATGATCGTATGTGGATTCAAAAAACCGTTTTCGCGAGACATGAGGAAACCTCCGGGAGATTACTTTTTGCCGTACTGGCTGACGTAGGGGGTATCCGCGGTTTTGCGGCGGGATCTTCCGGCAGAAACCAAGCAGATGATCCCCACCGCGATGCCGTAGGCCAGGGTGGCGAGGAGCAGGATCATGAGGATCTGCTGACCGGCGGGCTTGGTGCGGATCTGGAAGGGCAGGTAACAGCAGAGGTAGAAGCCGCCCAAAGACAGAATGGGATGCAGGGCGCATTTGAGGCCGACGGAGAGCTTGTCCGCGCGCCGTATCCGCGCCGCCAGCGTGAGGAAGAAGGCGAAGGGCAGGAGCAGGAAGAAGCTGACGGTGTCCACGTAGGTGGTGGTGAGGGAGTCGGCAACGATGGCGCTGAGCAGGAGGAATCCGAGGCAGAGAACCGTGTAGCGGGCGCAGCTTCCCAGCCACAGCTCGCGGGGCAGGGAGCCTTCCCGTTTATTTTGGGTTGGGGTGGAACTTTTATTCATGGGGGCATCCTTTCGCAAAAAGAGAATATAATTATGGGGATCTCTAAATATTCTGCGTGCGATGAGCGGCGAGAAGATTTTTCGTCAGCCCGCCCTGCGGGCGCTAAACAAAAATTCGCGCGCAGAGTTCATCCTCTGCGAAGAAATTTTGTAACGAATGACGGAAAAGATTCCGTCGATTCGTCGCGCGAAGAATTTTTAGAGGATCCCTTATATTATAATGTATTTTGAGTAGGATTGCAAGAGGTATTTGTGAATTTTTTGCAGGAAAGCGGCAAAAAAACCGTATCGTCAAGAAATGTTCACAATTATGTGGTATAATGTCCAAGTAATACCGCCCAATGAAAGGAGGCTGTACCATGGCTGACGAGACCATTCCTACGGGGTATCTGCCCCGCATCCATACCCCTGCTGATCTGCGCGCGCTCCCCGCAGAGGCGATCCCCGCGCTGTGCGAGGAGATTCGGACGACCTTGGTGGAGACGGTGACCCAAAGCGGCGGTCATCTGGCCTCCAATCTGGGAGTGGTGGAGCTTTCCGTAGCGATGCACCGGGTCTTCGATTGCCCGCGCGATCATTTCATTTTTGACGTGGGACACCAAAGCTACGTCCACAAGCTCCTGACGGGGCGGTACGGTCGCTTCCATACCATCCGACAGGGCGGCGGCCTTTCGGGTTTTACCAAGCGGAGCGAGAGCGAATACGATTGCTTCGGCGCGGGGCACAGCTCCACCTCGCTGTCGGCGGCGCTGGGCTTTGCTCAGGGAGACCGTATGGCGGGATCGGAGGCCTACACCGTGGCGGTGGTGGGTGACGGCGCCTTCACGGGCGGTATGATCCACGAGGCGCTCAACAACATCACCCCCGGCCTGCGCCTCATCATCATCATCAACGAGAATGAAATGTCCATTTCCAAGAATATCGGCCGCTTCGCCACCCACATGGCCAAGCTCCGCCGAAAGTCGGGCTATTTCAAGACCAAGAAGGGCATCTCCCGCTTTATCAAACGGATCCCTCTCGTTGGAGGCGGCCTGTTCCGCGGTATCCGCGCAGTCAAGAAGGCTATGAAGAACGCCTTGTATGGCAGTAATTATTTTGAGGATATGGGACTATACTATCTGGGTCCCGCCGACGGCAACGACTACGAGGCGGTGGAGGCGCTACTCACCGAGGCCAAGCGTCAGAACGAGAGCGTTGTCATTCATCTCAAGACCCGTAAGGGAAAGGGCTATGCCCCTGCCGAGGAGGAGCCGGGACGGTATCACGGTATGCCGCCGGCCGGAAAGGCCGCGGCGGAGAATTTCTCCCACCGGCTGGGTGAGATCCTCATTGAGGAAGCCCGGCGGGATGACCGCCTCTGCGCCATCACGGCCAGCATGAGTGAGGGAACCGGTCTGGAATCTTTCCACGCGGCCTGCCCGGAGCGTTTCTTTGACGTAGGCATCGCGGAGGAGCACGCCCTGACCTTCGCCGCCGGGCTGGCGGCGAACGGCTACAAGCCCGTGACCGCCATCTACTCCTCCTTCATGCAGCGAGCCTACGATCAGATCATTCACGATATAGCCCTTCAGAACCTACCCGTGGTCATGTGCATTGACCGCGCGGGGCTGAACCCCGGCGACGGCCCGACCCATCACGGGATCTTCGACGTATCCTTCCTGTCCTCCATTCCCGGTATGACCATCTACGCGCCCGTGACCTTCGCGGGGCTGGCCTTGTCGGTGCGGACGGCGCTGGAGCAGGGCGGCCCTGTGGCCATCCGTTACCCCAACGGCGGGGAGGACGCCCGCCTGCGGGATGCGTTCTACTCCGACGGCGCGCCTGCGGATATCGGTGTGCGGGAGAGTGATCCTGCCTGCGCCGAGCTGCCCCGCGCGGTGATCGTGACCCACGGGCGGATCACCTCGGAGGCGCTGACCGCGCGAGAGAGGCTGGCGCGGGAGGGCATCCGCGTGGGCATCCTGCTTTGCGAATACATTAAGCCCTATGACCGCTTAGCCGCTGACGTGGCGGCGCGCTTGCCCGATGGCGTTCCCGTTCTGTTCTTGGAGGAGGAGCTTCGCGCAGGTGGCTTCGGCATGATGCTCTCGGATGCCCTGACCCGTTGCGGCGGCATGGGCGGCCGCAGGTTTGCCATCATGGCGACGGACGACAGCTTCGTGAGCCAGAGCCGCGCCGAGCCCATCTACCGCACCGCGGGGCTGGATGCCGAGGCGATTGCGGATGCGTTGCGTGCTCTTATCGGTTGATTTTTGCAGAAAAGTTTCCCGCGAGGCTTGACAACGCGGGACGTATGTGATATAATCAAAAAGGTTATATAATCTAACGAATGGAAGGTTCAACCATGGATACACGCCTGACCGAATTGAATACTTTGCTTGTGGACACCTTCGATACCGTTTTGCGGGCGGAGGAGAAATGCCTGAAAAGCATGGGAAACGGAGAATTGAGCATCGCTGAGTTCCATACCCTGGAGTGCATTGGCCAGGGGGAGGATTGCCGCCGCGCCGTGGGCGAGATCGCCGAGGCGCTCGGGGTCACGGTTCCTACGGTCACGGTTTGCGTGAGCAAGCTGGTCAAAAAGGGGTATGTAACCAAGACGCGCAGTGAAAAGGATGCCCGTATCGCCATTGTGGAGCTTACGGAGGAGGGGCGGCGGATGAATCGCCTTCACCGCCATTTCCATGAGCAGATGATTTTTGCCATCCGGGACGAGTTCAACGACGAGGAACTGGACACGATCCTGCGCTGCGTACGCAAGCTGAATGCTTTTATGGGAGAGCATATGTAAGGCTCTGACCTGTTCGGAGGATGGTACTGCCGAAAAATCAAGAAAGAGAAGAATGACCATGGGCTTAAAAATATTGGGCACCGGAAGCTGTGTACCGGCGCGTATTGTGACGAATGACGATCTTTCCCAAATTCTGGATACCAACGACGAGTGGATCCGTACCCGAACCGGAATTCAGACACGGCATATTCTGGGAGACGACGAATCTCTGGTACAGCTCGGCTCCGCCGCGGTGGAGCGCGCGCTGGAGATGGCCGCTGTTCCGAAGGAAGAGATCGGTCTGCTCGTGTGCTGTACGCTGGGCGGTGACTGGATCTCGCCCTCGGGCGCGGCTATGATCAAGGAGCAGACCGAACTCTCGGAGCGGTGCGTGACCTTTGATCTGAATATGGGCTGCTGCGGATTCGTGTACGGCTTGCAGTGCGCGCTGGCGTATCTGGAGTCGGGGATGTGCCAAAAAGCGGTGGTGGTCTCGACGGAGGGACTGTCCCGCCACGCGGATTGGACGGATCGCGCTACCTGCTGTCTGTTCGGTGACGCCGCCGGCGCCGTTGTGGTGGAGAGGTCGGAGACACCCACGCGGTTTTCCATCAAGGTGAACGGGGACGCTCGCTTCCTCGGCATTGACCGCGGCGGGGATAATTGTCCCTACCACACCTCCGGTGAGCCGCATAAGCTGTTCATGAACGGTCAGGTGATCTATAAATTTGCGGTGTCTGCCGTATGTAAATGCATCGAGGAGCTGGCCGTGTCGGCGGAGCTTGCAGAGGATGAGATCGATCTGTTCTTCCTGCACCAGGCCAACATGCGCATCATTGACTCCTCCATCCGCCAGCTCAAGCAGCCTGCGGAGAAATTCCCCCACAACATTCAGAACTACGGAAATACCTCCTCGGCGTCCATCCCCCTTTTGCTGGACGAGGAGAACCGCAAGGGAACCCTGCGGCGCGGGCAAAAGGTGGTTCTCTGCGCCTTTGGCGCGGGACTCGCTTCGGCGGGATGCCTGCTTGAGTGGTGAGATCGAAGCGCTAACCGCGAATTGCTAACAAATAATAACAATATAACAATAAAAGAAGGAGATATACCAAAATGAAAGAGAAGATCGTAGAGATCCTGGCGGATTTCAAGCACGTTTCCCCCGAGGAGATCAAGACCGACGTGCCGTTCACCGAGCTGGGCTTTGATTCTCTGGACGTGGCCGAGCTTGTCATGGAGATCGAGGACGAGCTGGGTGTGGCGCTGGAGATGTCCATGAAGTACAATACGGTGGACAAGCTCGTGGCTTATCTGGAATCCAAGAAGTAATCGGCTCGAAAACAACCAAACCGTTGCCTTTGATGGGCAACGGTTTTTCAAATAATCGAGAGCCGGATACGAATTCATACTAATCCCTCAAACAAAAGCTTGAAAGCGAATCCGTTCTTTTTCAAATAACCCAGTGGGGAGGGCCCCACGGCGCAAGCCAAAATCTCACTGTCAAACAGCGCGTCAAAACACAAAGTAGTCTGTTTTTGAAAGTTTAGGAGATTCTTAGGTCGCCGAAGGCACGCTCTCCTATTCAATGTTTTTATTAAGGATTGGTATCACTTTTGAAATCTTGAATAACTTCGGAGGGGCGCACACGCAGGTGCGCCCCTCTGTGTCTGTGGTTCAACGTTTTATCTGTAAATTCGTATAAGACCGTGTCCCTACCGGCTTTGATCAGCGATATTCCCGATGCATCCGTTCCGCAAGGCGCAGTGCCTCGTCACGGGAGGACGCGTTCTCTGTCAGTACCAGACGGCAACCGCGGGGCAGATCCGCTTTTTTGGGGTTGACCATAGGCTCCGGTATTCCGCCTTCCATTTTTCCGGGCCACATACAGGTGATATCCCGGAAGTAGGCGTAGGATTCTGCCAGAACCTTTTCGGGACGGTACAGATTCAGCATACGAAGTCCGGGGATCCTGCTCAGGTTTTCCCATTGATGACGGGAATTTGCACAGCAGTGGATGCCTATGCCGCCGTATCTCTGTGACAGGAAGTGCAGATCCTCTTCAAAGAACTGTCGGTACATTTCCGCGCTGATGGTGCCGATTTCGTCCACCGTGACGGAAATGCCGCCGTTCATATAATAAGACGGATGATGCGCTATGAATTCTGTACCGTACCGACGGAACCATTCATCCATGAATTCGCAGAAGAACGCGCGGATCTTTACCGCAAGCTCCCGAACAAGCTCCGGTTCATCCACCATGGACATGTACAGATCGTTCTTGTCCCATAGCTGAGCCAGAATATCCATAGGACACTGCATATCCGGCAGATTGAACAGGACGTCCTTCCCGCCGCGTGCCTGCAGTTCATCGGCCATTTCGAAATACATCATCAGCGAAGAGTCCTCCAGCCGGGGGATCCGAACCTTTTTTGCATCCTCGGGGGAAAAGATGATGGGCTGTGTACCGGGCCAGTAGCTGTCCGGGGAATAGTACGGCGTACTGCCGAGAGGCTCTGCAAAGATCGTGGTACCGGACATCAACAGGAAATTCGGGATGGTGTCATCCTCCAGCCACGTTGACCGTTCCAACTGTTCCAGATATCTCCGCCAGGCAAACTCGATCCGTTCCTGCTTGCATCCCGGGTGCAGCGGCGGCGGGGGAGCCAGATACGGTGCAGAATAATTGATCTGGAACAGTACACGGGTTTCGTCGCCGGTATTCCAATCATAAAAATCGTTCCAACGTTGTTTTCTTTGTTCAATATCATTCATAAGAAATAAGAAACCGCCTTTCTATAAGGATACCGTTGTCCCAAGTCTTTGGCAGTCCAAGCCCCTTACTTTACATTCCTCAAGCAATCCGACGTGATGAGATTTTCACGGTTGCAGACGATCAGCACCCGCTGACAATCGTGCTTGGCGCAAAGCTCGGTGAGGTTGGTCTGACCGCCGGTCAGGTTGACCAGGCAGATATCGAAATGCCGCGCGAGGAAGGGAGCCATGCTGCTGGCGAAGGAATCTCTGGCCAGAAGCAAGCGGGGACGGGATTCGCCTCTTGCGGCGGCCTCGGTATCCGTGATGAACAGAACCGAGTGGGTGCCGTCCAGAAAGGCGCCGTATTTATCTTTCCCCGTCAAGTATTTTTCGCTGATGAAGCCCGATTCGATGACGGCTCTCCCTCCGTCGTCGGTGACGGTATAGCGGCTGTCGGCGTAACGGCTGTCTGCCGTCTCCCAGATCTCCAGCGTATCGGGAGGGAGAAAGAGCATTCCGCTGCGGGCATGGGTGGTGCCGTAGAAGTCGGGGACGGAACGGATGGTAAAGATGTCGGCGGGGAGGATCTCGTCGGCCATACCCCAGACTTTCATGACGGCGGCATAGGCGGTGTACGCGCCCAACGTCGTCCAGTGGTGATCGGTGCGGTAGTAGATATCCTCGCCGCGTTCGTGCATTTCTCGGAAGGTGTCCAGCAGCTCCACGCTGTTGACCCCCGCCTCGGCGAGGGCTTGGCGGATGGCGGTATCCAATCGGTCGGTCATATCGGAGGGGTACGCGAAATCCCCGACGGTCACGTCGATGGCGCGGGGGGCTATGAGCACGCAGAGGGGGATGCTTTGCGCAGACAGCGCTTCGTTCAGCGCGGCGACGGCGTCCAGCCCTTTTTGGATATGGGCGGAGTCATAGAAATCCGTGTCGTTCAGCCGCTCGGTCAAGGAGACGTAGGCATCGAAGCGCCGGACGGCGAGGCGGCCGTTTGAACCCAGCAGGACGCCGTTGCTCTCTCCGCGACCCAAGCCGAGCTCGCCCAGGGCGTGCATCGATACCCACAGCTTACGCAGGGGGAACTGATCCGAATAGTAGCTTGTCATACGGGAGGAGACCTTACCGTCCAGCCAGCCGTCGGTTGTGAGGGCGGGGAAGGTTTGGAGCGCGCGGTTTTCCTCGGGGGAGAAGTCCTCGTCGGGCACGACCCAAAACGCGATGCCGAAGCCAAAGATCAAGAGCAGGAACAGGGCGGTGATGGCGGAATTGATCTTATTTTTCATAGGAATCCTTTAGAAAATATAGTAGAGGAAGGGGCTGAAGGTGCCGCTGACCATGTAGGCCACCGACAGAAGCAGGGCGCCTGCCAGCAAAAGGGGCTCGCAGAGGGCGACGGCGGGGTGCTTGTCTTTTAATTTCCCGAACAGGCGGGCGGGGTAGGGGGTCGTGCCGACGACCGCGATCAGCAAAAGGGGAAGTGCGCGCCAAAGCTCATAGGCTACGACGGGGGAGGACAGACCGGAGGCGCCTATGCCGAAGAGACCGCCGATGACCGAGAAGGCCTCGGTGAGGCTTTCGTGGTCAAAGATCATCCAGCCGAGGCCGACCAGCAAAAGAGTCCAGACATGACCCAGCGCGCGGGTGGCGGGGGAGCGCTCCAGCCACTTGAGCAGGAAGATCTTCTCCAACGCCAGAATGACGAAGTAGAACACGCCCCACAAAATGAAATTCCATGCCGCGCCGTGCCAGAAGCCTGTGAGGAACCAGACTACGGCCATGTTGAAAAGCTGGCGGACAAGTCCCTTTCGGTTACCGCCCAGGGGGATATAGACGTACTCGCGGAACCAGGAGGACAGGGAAATATGCCACCGCCGCCAAAAGTCGGTGACGGAAGCGGCCATATACGGGTAGTTAAAGTTCTCCAAAAATTCAAAGCCCAGCATCCGTCCGAGGCCGATGGCCATATCCGAGTAGCCCGAAAAGTCGAAGTAGATATGCAGGGTGTACGCCGCCACCATCATCCAGGAGGCCAGCACCGTGGGCTCGGCCTCGGCCGCGGTATGCAGGTAGGCGTACAGGGCGGCGAGGGAGTCGCCCAGCAGGATTTTCTTGGCAAAGCCCACCGTGAAGCGCCGCACGCCCGAGGCGAACTTGTCCACGTTGTGCCCCCGGCAGGCAAGCTGGTCGTTGACGTCCCGATAGCGGACGATGGGGCCTGCGATGAGCTGGGGGAACAGGGAAACGTAGGTGCCGAAGGATACGTAGCTTCTCTGGGTATCGGTATTGCCGCGGTAGAGGTCGATGGAGTAGGACATGATCTGGAAGGTGTAGAAGCTGATACCGATGGGGAGGGTGAGATCCTCGATGGGGGAGAGTCCCGCGAAGAGGGGGATGGCCGAAAGATTCTCGATGAAGAAATTGGTGTACTTGAAAAAGAGGAGCAGCGCCAGATTGATGCACAGCGACAGAGTCAGCCAGATTTTCGCGCGGCGGGGATTGCTCTCGCGGTAGCGACCGATGGGGAAGCCCGTGAGGTAGGTGACGGTGACCGAGAGAAGCATGACCGCGATGTAGGTGGGTTCGCCGAACCCGTAGAAGATCAGGCTGAGCAGGAATAAGGCCGGATTTCTCCCCTTGAGAGGCATGATATAGTAGATCAGCAGGGACAGGGGGAGGAAGCCGAACAGAAATATAGTGGAAGAAAATACCATGGGGGATCCTTTCGCGGCGGGGGATCAGCCAAGCAAAAGCTGGGTCACGCGGATCACGTCGCCCGCGCCCATGATCACGACGCTGTCATGCGAGCCGGCCAGCGCGCGGATGGCGTTGGCTGCGGCGGCGGGGGAGGGGCAGTAGCGCGCCTTACCGGGGGTGAGGGCATTGATCTCGGCGGCCATTCCCTCGGAGGAGATACCGTAGGTGTTGCTCTCCCGCGCGGCGTAGATATCCAGCAGGAGCAGGGAGTCGGCCGCGTCGAAGGCGGTCAGAAATTGGGCGTACAGGTTAGCGGTGCGGCTGTATGTATGGGGCTGAAATACGCAGATCAAGCGCCCGTCTTCGTGGGCGGCGGTGGCGAGAGCCTTGGCTCCCTCCAGGGTAGCCTTGACCTCGGTGGGATGATGGCCGTAGTCATCATAGACGGGGGCGCCGTTGATCTCTCCCCTGCGCTCCATACGGCGGCCTGCGCCGATGTAGTGCGAGAGTCCCGACAGAATGGCCGTCCACGGGATCCCGCAGGCCTCCATTGCGGCGGCGGCGGCCAAGGCGTTGATGACCTGATGGCGTCCGGGCACAGCCATGGAAACAGAACCCATAGGCTTCCCGTGCGCCACCAATTCGAAGCAGGGGAAGCCGCCCTCCATGCGGAGGTTGCGGGCGGAGAGATCCGCCGTTTCCTTGCCGGCGGCGCTGAAGGTGACTACGCGGCCGGTTCCGCCGCTCTCCAAGGCGCGGCGGGCGGCTTCCAGAATATTCTTGTCGTCGGCGTTGACTACGGTGACGCCGCCGGTGCCCGTCAGGGAGGCGAAGCGGGAGAAGGAGCCGATGATCTGCTCCATGCTATGGAAATAGTCCACGTGCTCCAGCTCGGCGCCCAGCAGAACGGCCACGGTGGGGTTAAAGTCAAGGAAGGAATCCATGTACTCGCAGGCCTCGAAGAGGAAATGCTCCTTGGAGTCGCCGATACGGTAGGCGCCGCCCAGGGGGGCGTAGGATGCGCCTGACAGGATGGTGGGATCCACCGCGGCGTCCAGGAGGATCTGGGCGCACATGGAGGTGCAGGTGCTCTTGCCGTGCATGCCCGCTACGCCGACGCGGCGGGTATAGTCGGTCATGAGGGCACCCAGGTAGTCGGCGCGGGAGACGCAGGGGATGCCTCGCTCCAGCGCTTCGCGGTACTCGGGATTGTCCTCGGATATGGCTACGGTGTAGACCACCAGACCGCAATCGGGGGGGATATGCCGGGCGGCGTGGCTATTGTAAAAGCGGATGCCCTCGGTGGCCATGGCGTCGGTGAGGGGCGTGGCGGTACGGTCGGAGCCGTGGACGGGGTGTCCCGCGCGGGCGGTGAGCAGAGCCAGGGAGGACATCATCACGCCGCCTACGCCGATGAAGAACACGGGGCGGTTATTTTCAGCGCAATCCCGGAGGTAGGCATGGATGCGGAGGGCTCCTTCGTGGGTGTTGGGGGTGGACATAGCGGGCTCCTTTGTCGTTTTAATTTGAATAATCTATCGAAAAACGGGTAAATTGGGGGTTTTGTGCATATAAATTAACAAAAAATATCCAATTTACACAAATGCATTTCACACAATTAGGTTATACTTGAACTATCATGGTTCGCCAAGCGGATTATGGAACGGAGGTGCTATTTTTATGCAGATCACAGACGTGAAAGTTCGCAAGCTGTTTGATGAGG
>JAZQXS010000159.1:0-56381 GCA_045633025.1 Eubacteriales bacterium
GATCCGCCAAACGGCTTCGGTTGCGTTGGAATGCGTGGCGGTTCTGCGTCCGCACGTCTCGACGATCCCGACGTCCTTCATCTCGGTAAGCCTGGGGGCGACGAAATTGCGGTTGAAATACGGGATCAGACCGACCTTAACCAGCTCGTCCGCGATCTCGCTCACGGTCATTTCGCGGTTGCCGAGCGTTCGCAGGATCAAGCGGCAACGCTCTGTTACCTTCGGCAGCACCGCCTCGTAGCTTTCCCTGCGCGTTTCCTTTGTGATTTCGCTCATTTGCTTCTTCCTCCTTTATTTCACTTCACCAGATCGTCCATAGTCTTTCCGAGAACTCTGGAAAGCTCCATCAACACGGGAACCGACGGGACCTTGACTCCCGTCTCAAAATAGTGGAGTGCCACTTGCGTTACTCCAACAGATTCGGCAACCTTCTGCTGAGACCAATTTTTCTCTTCTCTTGCCTTTTTCAAATTTTCCGAAAGCAAAATTTTTACCTCCTTTTTTTACTTTTATAACCAAACTTATTGACAAAGTGTATTTTTTAGAGTATAATGAAAGCGCCAACCAACAAAATACTAACTAAAATTACTTTTATCGGTGTATTTGGTTTATATAATCAATCCGACAATGCGGAAGGACTATCATTGTTTATATTTCACAACTGAAAATTGCCCCGTAAGACGGGAGAAAGGAGGTATCTGCCCATGGAGGCAATACTGAAACTCACCCGCGTGTCTTGTTGTCAACGTATCGAAGCGAAAGCATTTCCGAGCGTTGGCTTCACCGTGTAGGCTACGGGCAACCCGCGGTCGCGGTAAAACGGAATCAAAACCGTTAAAGCTACACGATTCATACACTTGTAACCCCAAATTGCAGGAGGCGTGGAGACACAACATTACCCACTCCGTGTGAAAGACGCAAAAATTTGGCGTTCTCGGTTCCTCGTTTGGGGCTTGGAGCCGAGAATGGTTACACCTGCGAGGCAATTTTCAGTTGTGAAGGTCATAACCTCGATTGTGATACCATTATTTTGTTACATATCATTCATCGCAAAGCCCAACGAGGCACGAAAGGAGGAATCTCCGTTGGAGAAATTTTTTCTTTCGCCTGCGCATTTGATGGTCGTCGGCAGCGTAATTGCGTTTGAACCCCGACGGCTGTCCGATACGGGCTACGGGCGAGTGCTTATTTAACACAACAAACAACAAGCACTTGGGCTGAACCACAACAGTCGAAGCCGTATCACCCCCTACACTCCAGCCCCAAATGGTGAGATCGAAAGACTTTTTTTCAGTATGGGGAAATGCACAAATTTGGCATTTTGCAGAGACCTTTGGGGAGGTCGATGCAAGATGTCCTCGTCGGGCTTTGCGATGAATGATAACCACGATTGTGATACCATTATAACTCACTAAACGCACTTTGTCAACATAAAAACTCACTTTATTGCACTTTTGTATGATTGCACAAAAACAACTTGGTGAGTTTAGTGATTTTATGTAAAGGAGAAATAAAAATGTTTTGGTCAAAACTTGTATCTCTATGCAATCAAAAAGGAACAAGCCCAACCGCTGTATGCGTTGAGCTTGGATTTTCAAACGCGCTTGCAGTAAAGTGGAAGCGTGGTTCCGTACCGAGAGACACCACGATCCAAAAGATTGCCGACTATTTCGAAGTCCCTGTTTCCTATTTCTCGGAGTCGGACGTTTCCACCGCCGCCTCCGTTGCCATCCGCATGGCGCGTGATCCTGCGTTTGCCGCATCGGTTCAGAATCGAGGCGTGCGCGTTCCTGTTTATGGAAACGTGGCGGCAGGCATACCGATCGAGGCGATCACCGACATCGAGGACTATGAGGAGATATCGCAGGAGATGGCGGCAAAAGGAGAATATGCAGCTCTGCGCATCCACGGAGATAGCATGGAGCCAAAAATGTCCGACGGAGACGTGGTGATCGTCCGCTTGCAGGAAACCGTGGAGAGTGGTGAGACCGCAATCGTGATGGTCAACGGTAGCGACGCGACCTGCAAGAAGATCATGCGCACCGACGAAGGCATCATGCTGATTGCCACCAATCCCAAATACGCCCCCATGTTCTACTCCAACAAGCAGATCGAGGATCTTCCCGTCCGCATATGGGGTAAAGTCGTGGAGTTGAGAGCGAAGTTTTAACAAGTCTGGTTATATTTTATCACAAGAACTTGTGAATTTCAATATATTTTCACAACTTCTTATGAATTTGTAACTTTGAACAAATTTGGGAGAATTATTTTATGATAAATTCACAAGAACTTGCGAACAAAATAAAAAGTCTATTAAAATCAAAAAAAATAACAGTCGGAAAAATGCT
Organism: Eubacteriales bacterium; assembly: GCA_045633025.1. Taxonomy (GTDB): domain Bacteria; phylum Bacillota; class Clostridia; order Oscillospirales; family CAG-272; genus CAMEON01. Next base: position 2,349 of record JAZQXS010000159.1, read on the forward strand.
TTCCGACTGCGGATTGAGTATCAACACATTGGCATCTATGCAATCGGGTGGATATTACCCACGCATAGAAGCAATTTGCAAAATAGCCGACTACTTGGATTGCTCCGTAGATTATCTGCTCGGCAGGACGGAGAATCCGAATAGTCATAAAAAATGAGAAAGGATAGATGATGAAATGAGCCCCCCAAAAACGACATTCTTCTTCATAAAATTCGGTTATTCACTAATTTTTTATGCTTCTTTTTTAGTCTCTACCATATTCCTTGTTCTCTTTTTCGCCAATGGAGCTTTCATCAATGGGCTTGTCTGGGCAGTTATTATTTTTACAGTTTGCCTTTACTTGTTATTATTTGAAACCATACAATACAAAAAAGTATTAAAAAAACAAGATTTTGATTCTCTACAGAAGCTAAATGATAGCAACACTATTATGTCCGCCGTAAACATGGTGATGGCTTTCTTTGGAATCCCTATCATCTGTAGCACGATCCTTTCTGTTAGTTTCGATGTCTCTTACCATGCTATACCATCTTACAATTTGGTATGGTTGCGCATTGTACCATATGTAAATATAATTGCGTATTCGGTAACGCTGATCACCTTTTCCCTCATTCACTTGATTTTTTTCTCCTCTCTGTATCGTCAGGAGCAGATAAAGAAGAAAGCTACTGAAGAACTAATACTTCAAGAATTGAAGAAAAGATTTGAAAGCAAAAAAGATGATCTATCAAAACTAACGGAAAAATATTATAATGCGGTCTGTAAGTATAACGAGAGCCTACCATATCCACCTTTTTTGATTTTTTCAGACTCCGATCTGTCGCCCGTCATACTCTCTTCTCATTACTGGGATAATGCAAACGAATTATTAAAATGTTATATGGTTGAAGATGGATTTTGTAAAAAAGAAATTAAAACCTTGACAGAAGACATGCAAACAGTAATCGATGACACTATAGTTTTTGTCTCCGAACTTAAGAACCGCATTTCTCCCGAATGGAATGACAGCGAATCCATATCTTCTGCGATTTATTTTATTATCCGAAACAATATCATTCGATACTATTGGGATACTCTAAAAGGAGATGGCATTGAAACAATAGAACAGTTGGTCCTACATCTTTGTAATGAAGAAACCGATAATACGTTCCGCGTACCTAAAGCTTTTTATACCTATTTTTGGATATACGAAACGGATATTAACTTGCCATTAAAAGAAACTTACAATCGTTTTTCAAATGAAATTGACGAATATTACAAGGAATATAAAGTAAACTCAAAACGCGAATCGTTTTTTGACAATTACACAACAAATGCTAATTTCGCCGATCAAATTCCACCTATTGATGCTGAAGCAGATATGATGTTCCAAATCGACATCATGTCGGGGAGGCAGTTTGAAGAATTTATAGCAGATTTCTTCAGAAAACAGGGCTATAAAACAACTTTAACCCCATCTTCTGGAGATTATGGAATTGACGTTATCATCGAAAATGATTTCTTGAAAATCGGAATCCAAACAAAATGCTATACCGATAAAGTCCCAAACGCTGCCGTTCAAGAAGCAGTAACGGGAATAAGGCATTACGGTTTGGATAAGGCAATGGTGATCACAAACAGTTATTTTCAGCCATCTGCGATTCGACTTGCAAAAGATAACAATGTTATTCTTTGGGATCGAGACAAATTGGAAACCGAGCTTACCAAATAAAAAAATCCCTCCCCTTTCGGGGAGGGCGAACGGAGGAAAATAGGCTTTACCACCACCTTTCATTTGGTAAACGTTGAATCTATCGACGATCGTGTACTTTGTAGAAGTATCTGATAGATCAGATCAAGGATCGTGTATTCATTGGTCTCTTTCAGCATTTCTCGAATGCCTCTACGTAAAGTGGTCAGGTCGTCGGGTTCCATGTTCGTTGTTTTCTCCTGTTGTTTTTTATTCAGAGGGTGTTCCCTCTTGTACCTTTATTATACTCCGCAGAAGCGCATTTTGCAATCGGGCAAATATTCATTTGGCACAAATAAATTTACGGCATATATCCGCAAATTCACTTATTCGCTAAATAAGAAAAACGTAGAAAGTGAGGATTTTTCCTTGTACAGAGATCGTTTGGAAGAAATCAGAAAAGAAAAAGGCTTATCTAACCGCAGGTGGTCTGAAGAAAGCGGCGTTTCGCTTGATACGATCGGACGTATTATTCACCCAGAAAATCCAGACAAGGATTCCCCGAGAGTAAACACCCTTGAAGATTTATGCAAGCCGCTTGGCGTAGAACTTTGGGAAATCTTTTATATCGGCGAACACAGCTTTGTTGCGCTCCAAGCTGAACTCCTGGCTTTACGCGAAGAACGAGACAAGCTGCTTGCGGAGAACGCCGTGCAAAGCGCAACGATCGATTCCCTAAAGGAAAAAGTGGATTCGCTCAAGGATCAGATCATCGACACCCACAACTATTACATGAGGACGAGGAACTAAAGGAAGATGGAACAATACTACATTTCCTCAACCAAATACAATATTCAAGAGCGCAGTACGAAGCTGAACGGCAAGGTCTATGACGTTGTGTTCTACCTGCAAACGCTCGATGGCGTGAAAAAGCAGAAGCGGCTATCCGGGTACAAGACCAAGACCGCCGCAAAAGAGGGATATACCAGCTTCGTGACAAAGCATTGCACGCTCGCCAAGGTAGCGCCGAAACGAAACGAGGGAGCAACCGAGATTCCGACCGTCGCAGAGATGTTCCCACTCTACATTCAATCGTGCGCCAACCAAACCAAGGAATCCACCATTTACGACCGCCAAGGGATCTTCAAATCCATCATCCTTCCCATGCTCGGAAGCCTCCGCATGACCGAGCTGACAAAGGAACGTCTGTATCAATGGCAAGATCAGCTATGGTCCATGAAAAGTGATCGGACAAAGGATTTCTATAGCTACGAGTACCTTTCCTCTATCCGAGGACACCTGAGCGCGTTCCTTTCATGGGCCGAGGCGCGCCATAGCTACGCCAATAATCTGAAGCTCGTCAAGAAGCCGAAGCCGCGCGTCCAAAAGACCGAAATGCAATTCTGGAGCCGCGAGGAGTTCGACCAATTCATAGAGGTGGTCGATGACCCACGTTACAGGATGATGTTCACCATGTCCTTCTTCACAGGAAGAAGAAAGGGAGAGATCCTTGCGCTCTCCCCCTCCGACATCAAAGCGGATTCCATTCTGTTCAATAAAACCTATTCCCGCAAGACCGTGGACAGTTCCCCATACAAGATCACAACGTCGAAAAACGAAAAGATCGGATACACCCCCATCTGCCCCGCGCTGCGGAACGCCCTTGCCGGGTATGAGGGAGAAGCCCCGTTCTTTTTCGGCGGAGAAAACCCCATCCATGAAAATACCCTCACCCACGCCTTTGAAGCCTATATCAAAAAGGCGGGAGTCAAACGCATCCGCTACCACGACCTGCGCCATTCCTTTGTATCTATCCTGCTGCACCACAACGCAAACTATATGGTCGTCGCAGATCTCATTGGAGACACCGTGGATCAAGTCATAAAGACCTACGGACACCTCTACGAAACCGATAAAATAAAGGTTGTCGAGAGCATAATTTGAAGCGAAATATTACACAAATATTACATCAACTCAAAAAACGCAATATATTGTGCCATATATCGAGGCGCAAACACTATATTTTGCGTTCAAAATACTCTCCCTGTTTCCACCAAACATTAAAAAACGGCTATTTTTGTTGCATTTTGCACAAATAAAATAGCCGTTCGCTTTGTTTTTATGTTCATTTAGACGATTGTAGAAAATATAAAACGCTTGTAATATTACTAAATTTATTACATCGCCTCTCGAATCACTTTAACACAATCAGCAAACGCATCTATCGCTCTATCGATCTCCCATTCCGTCGTGCATCTCGAAAGAGAGATTCTAACCGCGCTCAACGCTCTTTCATCCGACATTCCCATCGCCCGCAGTACACCGCTTGGCATTGTTGAGCCACTACAGCACGCAGATCCCGTGGAGCAGTATACCCCGTAAAGATGCGACAGCATCGAGACGAGACCATCCCCTTTGATGCCCTCCAGCGAGACATTCAGGATATGAGGAACCGATCCGTCTATGGCTCCGTTGAGAAGGACGCCCCCCACCTTGTTCTCAAGACCAGCGAGCATCTGACCGCGCAGGATGCGGATCCTGTAATCGTCGTGCGCTTCCGAGAGAGCCACCGCCATTCCAATGATCCCAGCTACGTTCTCCGTCCCAGCTCGCCTGTTGTTCTCCTGTGCTCCACCCACCAAGAGCGCGTGATAGCGCGTCAGGAGCGTTGGAAGCATCAAGCAACCGACTCCCTTGGGTCCATGAAATTTATGCGCGGAGAACGCTATGCTTGCCTCCTTCAGCTCGACACCCAGCGATATATGACCGACCGCCTGCGTAGCGTCGCAGTGATACGAGATCCCTTTCTCCTCGCAGATCTGTGCAACCTCTCGGAAAGGCTGTATCATACCCGTCTCGTTGTTGACTGCCATGAGGCAAACCATACAAGTATCGCCCCGAATCTCACGCGCCACAGATTCGACGTCTACTACGCCATTCCGATCGGGATAGACTACCGACAGGGAAAATCCCCTCTCCTTCTTCAATCGTCTGCAACACTCCAATACAGACGGATGCTCAATGGCGGACACAACGATATGACGCCGACCCATCCGTTCTCCCTCCAATGCATAGTGCAAGATCGCCGCATTATTCGCCTCGGTCGCCCCCGACGTAAACACCAATCTCGCAGGATCCACGCCCAGGCACTTGCCTACCATGCCCCGCGCCTTCTCAATCTCGCCCCGCGCCGCAATCCCCATGCCATGCCCCGAGGAAGCATTCCCGTAGCTTTCTCGCATGATCTCTACCATAGCCGCCATCGCCTTGTCGCTTACCCGCGTCGTCGCCGCATTGTCCATGTATATCCCCATGATAAACCTCCTAACCCATTATCGTAAAAGTTAAGCCCCTTCCGTAATCGGAGGGGGCTTTTTGTTTCGCTGCAATCAAGCAGCTCGGAGGGCTACGACGGAACGGGGGTAACGACCATCTGCGCTCCTATTGGCTTGTGACTAAAAACCACTCGATCGTGGGCTGAAACCTTGCAAGCCTGACCGTTCATTTGGTCGGTTCTCTTTCCTCGCCCGTCGGAAGAAACAGGCTCCGCGCAGACGGAAGAAGCAGAACCTCCTGCGCTCGCCTATATTATACCACTTCCGCGCCCCTTTGTCTACACCTGTTCCAAAATTATTTCTTATCCCGCCGTTTTCACCGCCCAAAGCACGCTCCACCACGCGCATCCAAGCCCTTTCCATACATATTTCCAACCCCTCTCATCATGATCCTTAAACACCAATAAATCTATACAAAATACCGCAACCAGCATCGAGAACGCTTTAGGTGGGGGAAGTGCTACGGCAGGGCTTCCACTTTCGCGCCGCCTTTCGACTTGAAAAGCACCCCGCCCGCCTTTTCTGTTGCTATAATTATATATTATATAAACAAACGCAAACGGGGACGGCACACCCGGATCGTATCTTTTCCGGTTGATCCCGTCGGCTTCCGTCCCGGTGCGGGCTTCCGCGTTCGCGCGTGTTGTGAATGATATTCAATCTATATATAAGAACAAGACGCGCAGAGGATGAGACCATATTATAAATACCATAGCTAAAATATAAATAAGAATATAATATATATAAATATATAATATATAAGGGCGTTTATTGAATATATAAAGTGGTCAAGCGATTGCATTATATAATAATATAAATGTGTATAGAGGGGGGCGCATGGGCGTAGCCGTCGATGGGTAGGCGGGGCGTGCCAGGCTTTCGGCTTCGCGCGGCGTTTTTGTTTTGTTGTTATAATTAACAAAATTTGCGGATTTTGAAAAATAATATAGCGTCAGCAGAGGCGCGCAGGGGGCGCGTGGGCGCGTTTTGTGGCGTTTGTTTTCATTGCGGATGCGTTCGGGGCTTGTAGGGCGTTTTTTGGGCTTCTGCGAGGGTTATAATTCCAAAGTATTTAGCAACTTGCACAAATGCGCATGCTTAAAAACGGGCTGTTTTTGTGTAGGTTGCAAAAGTCGTTATTGACTTTTAGGCGGTTTTGTGGTATAATATAAGAGAAGAAAGGAGGCGAGACCATGAAGCAGGCGGAGATATTCCGACTGATTGGAGATGATGCCGAGATGATGAGCGATTCAACCTTGCAAAAGTTGATTGAGTATCTGAAAAGCGTTAAAGGCTGGACGGATTCCGAAGTCGTGGCGCTGCTTGAACACATCACGAAATAAAAAAGGGCTTTCGGTCTAACTTCCTACGGCTAACCGAAAACCCAAAAACGAGAACTAAAGCAAATCAAAAGCAGGGGCGAAAAATCCGCCTGCCGTCCTTGCTTGCTTTGGCTCGTGATTATTGTACCACAAACGGCGGAAAAAGTCAAGAGAAAATCAAAAAAATATTTTCCTGAACAGATCAGGAGCAGAACAGCGCAAGACCGCACCAACACGGGCGGCAGCTGGGGAGGTTTATAATGAGCTTTGAACAGACGAAAATTTTTGCGGACCTTGTAAACAATTTTACAAGAATTGCGAACGAACACCGGCACGACGTCGGACGGGATCAGATGGCAGCGGATATGGTCGCGCGATGGTCGCGTATACACGGCTCGGATCGGATCGAAAAAGTCGCGCGCAAGGCTAACCAAAAAGCGAAAGTAAAATTTTATTCTGTTTGAGTTTGGAGGTCTTGAAAATGACTATCAAAAAGTCGTCCCGGCGACTATAAAAAGCAGATCAAGCCGGGAGCGTTCCCGCCGATCATGGCGGGAGGTTCTGGAACGGTAAGACCGTAAACGCGAAAAGCGGCGGCGCGTTCGGGGGTATCTATGGAATACACATTGACGAAAAATGCGGACTTTGGATCTTTGGAAATCACTTTTGACGGCAAGCCCGCTCAGTCGATCCGTGACGCGCTGAAGGCGTTGCGCTTCAGATGGCACGGCGTGCGCCGCGTTTGGTACGGATACGCGGACGAACAGACGACCCGCGCAGCTCTTGACGGTTCGACCGTCGGTTGGACCGTTCCGGCGGCAAACGTTCAGAACAACGACCAGGCAGAACAGCCCGCGCGCGTTTCTTCCCTTCCGTCGATCCGGTTCTATTACAACGGGATCAAGGTCAACGGCGGCGAGCTGATCAAGTGCCATTATAGCGCGGATGCCGGCAGCGTGACCATCTACGCGCAGAGATACGGCGCAGACCTTCCGCGCGCATTGTTCGACGTGCGGAATGATACCGACTTCATGACGGACTACTTCGACAAGGACAGCGCAACGATTCCGGCAGATCATCCCCTTTTCCGCTTTGCGTTCTATATGGCAAAGAAAGAGGAATACAAGCAGCACGCGCGCACGCTGGAACGTCAGAAGAAAAACCCGCGTTTATATTCCTACTTGACAGCAGAGCAGCGCGCCGCAAAAATGCGCGAGTTTGAACAGCTCACCGATCCCGGACAACCTACAAACGCGGACCTTCTGAAGATCGAGGACATGAACGCGTCACGCGAGAAAGCACGCAAAGAGGCAGAGGAAGCCGCCGAGCGCGAGCGCGTCGCAACCTTTGAACGGAAGAAGGCAAGCGGAGTGCAGACCATCCGCGAGGGCTTGGAGCGTTTCCCGCTGGACGAGAACGGCGGCGACTTTGTTATGATCGAATGGTCAGAGCATCCCGCATTTTATGAGCACGAGGAGCGCGGCGGGCTGAAGCTCTCCATCATGGCGGCGGATTGGATCATGCGCGAGCTGGACGAGGAGCAGAACAGAACCCGCGAGACCGAGGACGGGCGCGGCTGGTACGATAAAACGAGCTTTAGGATCTACAAGGGCGGCGAGTGCGTTTATAGTGGACGCTATGACCTGGGCGACAATGATGGCGGCTTGATCGCGCACATCAGCGCAAACGCGGCAAACCGTGACCTTGACGAGGACGAGCGAGCCGTTATCGAGTGGATCAGAGCGCAAGCGGGGATCACTTCCCCGATCCCCGTTCCCGTACACGTTGCGACCATTGCGGAACAGATCACCGCGGCGGACTTGCAGAGCGGAGAAGATTTTACAATGCTCTATCTTGATCCGTGGATCATGACGGCGACCACCACGGCGGCAACGGTGAACAGCGCGAGCGCGTGCGAGTACGCACAGCACAAGGACGCCGCGCGGATCGAGTACACGCCGAAAGGAAAACGGAAGGCGCGAACGATCCACATCAGCGGGCGCGATGCGTGCGTGATATGGCGCGGCATTCTTCCCGACGTTCCGAACAGTATCAAATACACCGATTGCGGCAGCTCGTCCATGCTCCAGCGCGTCAATTATGCGGGAGAAAATGCGCTGGACTATATGCGGCGCGCGGTAGAATATTATCGCTCTATCGGCTTTGTGCCGGTGTTTGATACGGTATCAGAGCCGGAACAGCCCGAACCCGTGGAAAGTCTGGACGATTCCAGTGTGGAATATATCGCATATTATTCATAAGCGCAGAACAGACAAAGAGCCGGTAAGCCCTGAACCGCCAGCAATGGCGTCAGGCGCGGCGGGGGATATTATGGAACAGATCAAAATCAGGGTTTTGCAAAAAGTCAATTGGTGCGTTGCCGATCTTCTTAATAAATGGGTCAAGGAAAACGGCGGGATTTTTGCACGGGATCATTTTTTCGGTGCGCATATAATCAAGGGCGGCGTTAGACATTACCCCGTTGACGGTGTAAAGGTAGAAAGGCACGACGACGGGACCGAAACAGTCACGGTTTACCTTGTGGTGAGAGATTGACCGAACAGCCGAGGCGGGCGGCATATCCCGCCAAAATAAGCCCATAAGCCGCCACCGATACGGGGCGCGGGGCGGAGGTCAGAACATGAAAAAATACATTTGTAGGCTTTTAGTGCTTCCCTGCTTGGTCGTTAGCCTTTTGGCGGTCGTGATCGTAACGGGAGCGATCGAGAACGGCGGCGCGTTGTCTTTGTGCTGGATCGCATTTGCGGCGATCGGCGCGACGTGGGTGATCATCAGAACAGCCGCCAAGGGCTGAAACGTCAGAACAGACCGATGGGAGTAGATCACGGCATGAACATTTTTCTACCCTACCCCGAAAGCGCGGCGCGATCTGCGGCGGCTCTAGATGATCGGCGGCTTGTCAAGCAGATTTTGGAATGCAAGATCCTGCTTGACATTGCCACGCAGAACAGAACAGACGGCTATGCGCGTCACCCCGTCGCCGTACACTACCGAGGACAGACCGATTTCCTGCGTTTCTACGGCTTGGAGTGTTGCCGCGAGTATTTGCACCGCTTTAACCGTCCGCACGCCTACGCGCCTTATTTCGCGGCTCTCCGTGCGGGCGAAAAGCAGCCCGATTATATCCCGTTTTACGCCGAGGGCAGCAGAACAGACCCGAAAAGCATCAGAACCACCGAGAACGTCGGCGATCTATTCCGCGCGAAGCTCTGCCGCAAGTGGCAGACCGACAGAACAGAACCCCGTTGGACGAACAGAACAGCACCCGAATTTTACAGAACAGCTCGTAAGTCCTGACCTACGGGCAGGCAGAGAAAAGGAGAACAGCATGACACACGCAGAATACAAAAAGGCGGTCGGGCAGTATCTTTCTGCCCTTCCCTCACTCAATAAAAGCGAACGGACACAGGCGGCATATAAAGCCGTTTTAAGCGCATTTGATGCCTTTTCGGGAAAACACCTTGCCGAGGGCGAGAACGGCTCACAGATAGGCAAATTGGCTGTCGTGGCGTGGCGTTCCGCGCTTGCGGAGCAGAACAGCAACAACACGGTGCATCACCGACTCGTCTGCCTACACGCTTTTTTCGTTTGGGCGTGCCGCATGGGGCTTTGCAATGAAAACCCCGTGGACGTTGAGGATATACCCGATTTACAAGAGGTCGAATATGATCTTTTGACCTACGACGAGATCAAGACTATTTTGGTCGAAACGCCGAAAAAAGGCGTTCACGAAAAAAACACTTGCAGAAACCGCGCGATTGTGTTATTATTATGTACGACGGGACTGCGGAACAGTGAGCTTCGGCATCTGCGCTTGTCTGACCTTGACTTTGAGAACGGTACGATCTCCGTCCGACACGGCAAAGGAGACAAAAGCAGGACGGTCGCATTCCCTGCCCGCGCGAGAACGGCGGTGCAGGAATATCTTGCAAGCGGTGCGCGACCTGATTCGGTTGGTCCTGATGGTCTTTTGTTTGGGACAGGCGCGGACGAGAACGGGCACGGCAGAACAGCCGAGTGGCACGCGATCACGTCGCAGGGCTTGCTTGGCATTGTGAACCGTTACACAGAGAAGTGCTGCGGTCACGCGGTTAGCGTCCACGCGCTCCGTCACGCGGCGGCATCGCTTTGGGATCACCTCAACATTACGCCGAGCGAGATGCAACAGGCTCTCGGGCATTCGAGCATTACCACCACAATGGGGATCTATCGGCACGTTTTGAAATCAGACAAGGCGGCAAAGAGCATCAATGCCGCTCTTGATTCAATGTAATTGCAGAACAGAAAGGAACAGAACAGACATGGAAGAAGCAAAGAAGGAAATCATCATCAGAACAGGAGACAAGGTAATCACAGCGGACGGTCGCGTCGGTCGCGTGACCTCGGTCTGCGACTGCGAAAAATGTGCAAAACGCGGATTTTTTGAACCCACATATGAGATCAAAGGAGATCCCGATGAGCATTATATCATGATCGGTCAGTATCAAGCGGGATTCCCCGACTTCTACCTGATCGGCAAGAATTTCTTTGGCAATAAGATCAGCACCGAGGAGATGGCACGAAGGATCGCAGAACAGCGCGAGGTCGTGGAAAGAGAAAAGGAAAAGCTCGATGCACTCCGAAAACAGTGGTGGACGCTGAATGAGCGCATGATTCCCGATTGGAAAGAGCGCGAGGAAGCACGACGCAAGAAGAACGCAGAACAGAACACATAACAAAAAGCCCCCGATTCGGGGGCTTTTCTTTTAGATGATGCAGAACACGGGGACGATACCGTTTGCACCGACGCCTTGGGTAGACGTAAGATTTCCGTCCGTATAAACCACTCGCGCAGACGAAGCATTGTTTGTGTTGGCAGATCGCATTCGCCACGTGCGCGCGTTTCCGTTATAGCGTTTGATTCTATCGGTTGCAGTCGTGTTTCCTTGCCAGTAGGTGAAAAATTGACCTTCTTGAACGCCGTTATTCAGTACGCCAGCCAACTCTGTATAGGAGATTAAAAACACCTTGTCCTCGGTCGTATCGTACAGGGTATCGTCTACAATATCACACGTAGGTATCGCGCTCTTGAGAACGACCGTCCCGATAGAATTGACAAAAGATTTGTCCTTCCCGTAAAGGAATCCTGCTATATTGGAATTTACGGGCCAGGTATCAAAAACGGTTGCGGGCTTCCACCAGTTTGAGTATCCCGGTGACGCGGGCGCGGCATCCGAATTGAGCCATTGGCGAATCGCGGAGTCGCGCCATCTGTTTGTTCCGTAAGCGCATCTCTGTGTAAAATTATGCTTCCCGTCGTCTGTAAAATACTGTCTTTCGAACGATGTAAATACGCCAAGATCGGTAGATTGGGTGGTTCCGTCCCAAATAGTGACCGCGATGCCGGATGCTATAGCGTTTTTGTCAGCTCTGTAAATGGACACCCTACCATCTGTAATCTGCGAGGTATTATAAGACGGAGATTGAATGACCCCTACCGAATTGTGACGAATGCCGCCCCCCGCCGGAATGGGAATGGTCGTGGTGAACATATAGGTGGCATCCTGTCCCGTCGAGCCGTCGTAGGCACCGTGGTTCAAGGTAAAGCGGTAATTCCCAGCCGGGAGCTCGACGTCTGTATAATAAAGGAGCTGAGTACCCGAATAAGGGATGGTGCCGTAATACGGAACCTCGGAAGCCCCGCACACAAGGCAGTTTGACAGATTGACATTTTTCGGTGTCTCCTGATTGAAGCCGAGCACGTCATAGGAATCCGTCGTGGAGACCATCGTAATGGTCAAGGTGTCACCTACGGAAGGCATTCCCCCCGAAAGCGTGACACCGAGAAGGGATAGGCTGACCGCTTCCCCGTCCTCTCTGACCCATCCGTTTCCGCTATACGTAAATACATAAGTTCCCGCGATGGAGCCGTCGAGATAGGAGACGAACGCAAGCGCATCAAGAGACGCGGACAAAGAGGAATTGGAGGAGGTTATGGTGCAGGAATCCCCGTCAACCGTTTCAAGGGAAAGCTGCTGACCGACGGCGTAGTCCATCGGAGCCGTTCCGAATCGCACCGAGCGTTGAACCGCGTACCAAGACGCGTCATCAAGCGTGGATTGCTCAAAGTCCTGCGTCTCCCAAACAATCGCGTTTCGGAAGGAATTGTAAATGGTTGCCACCCAAACGGATTGTCCTTTTTTCATGTACGCCGCCTTGGAGGAATACGGAAGCGTCAGAACGGTACGGTCGGAAATAAGGCGCACGTCGCACACGTTCCCCTTCTCCGCGCTTGAATATGGCGGATTGACCACGACCCCCTTATATACCCGAAAGCAATCCTTCGTTTGCTTACGGATAGTGTCGGCGGCTATCGTCTCGATGACCTTTCGGATCTGTTGGGTTAATGCAAGCGAACTCATGGTTTATTCCTCCGTTTCTTCGTTTATGGACGAGGTGGTGGTGGCGATCTGGTAGTCGTTAACGCTCGTCGCGTTGATGGTCATAGCCCCCGTTTCGCCAAGAGGAAGCGAGAAGGACTGAATGAGGTGCCTCTCGATAGGCGCGCCTTTTTTATCGGTCCTTTGCACCGTTACCAAGCGATTTTCCATCAGGTGGAACATCTGGGAGGACTGAATGGAGACCGATTTTTGCATAATACTCATCCGCTTCAGTTTCCATGAAGCCAGATCAATACACTGCTGGACGTTGTAGTAGTTAGCTCCCGCCTCTTTGTAGGTTTTCAGCCCGATCAGGTTTACGTTTGTGTCGGAAAGAGGGTCGTAGTTAGTCGCGCGCCCGTAAACGGGATAGTCGTCCATTCCCTCTCCCGATATGATGACGTCGTTGTAGACCTCCGTGTTCTTCGCGGACTCGGTGAGCCCGAGGAAGGTACTGTTCTGCGGAGAAAAGCTCCAAAGGATCGCCTTGTCTCCGTCCAGAACGTCGTCCTGCGACGGCTCTACGCGCAGAGTTCCCGTCTGGTCGTAGCCGATCCACGACACGAGATTATCGTTGAGAGCGAGCAGGAGCGTAGCAACGGATTCTCCCATCTGATTCGTGACCTCAAAGCCTGTATTGATACGGGGTGAGGAAATGATCTGTCCCTTGTATTCGTATTCAATGGGGGGAAGATCATTATAAAACGATGTGAACACGGGGGGAACAGGGTCGATCCACAGACGCGGGTCGGTCACGCTTTGGGAAAAATCCTTTTTGGATAAGCGCAGAACGCCCTGCATGGCGGAAAACACGTTTGTGTTTCTTTCCACGATGTATGTGTAGGGCATTTTCCCGAACAGGGATCCGTCCAGATACGCCCACTTATCCACGAGGGAGTACGTCACCTGACGGGAGGATGGGTTAAAGGTGGTCTGGGGGTCAGACAGATAGAACACGCCCTGCGGAAGATAGAACTCTGTTCCATCGGGAAGGATCATGCCCATCGAGAGCCTGACGCGTTCCCCGAACCATAGGTTGTTCACCGAATAGGAAAAGGCGTCGTCCAAATTGGAGATCGTTACGCTCGCCTTTCGACGGATCCCGTTCTGGAGGGACACGTTAAGCGTCCCCCCTTGAACAAACGCGCGGGAATCGTGGCGGCTTCTGTACCCTCTCTTATAGTTGTTATCCAGAAAGAACGCGACCGAATCATCGGGGTTCAAAAACTCGATACGCGTGATCTTTTGAAAAGGATGCTTCAAAGCTTCCAGATACATTTGAAATCTGTTTTGCAAAATTTACCTCCTTTCAGTTGCTCCATCCCGCATCGGTCGGGAGCTGAATGATGGATAATCCACTGGCGTCTCCAACCTCCTCCCACGGCACCGATACCGTGACCTGTTGGTATTTGGTCTTTGTGTTGATGGTCTGCGTGATGGGACCGCTTATGGCGACCATGTATACGTTCCCCTTCATGTCCTTCAGGAAAAAGGTGTTGGCGCTGGCAGAAGCCTCGTAAAGCGAGTCCATCATGGACGTGTTATCCACGTAGCGCATAGTTACGGGGTCCACGTAGCCGATAAGTGCCTGAAGCGTTCCGCTTTTTCCGACGCGGGCGACGGGTTGCTTTAGGCGGTACGGAGTGAAATTGGTGAGGAAGGATGGGGAGTTGTTGTTCGACGCGCCTCCCGCATTGACGTTGCAAGCAAAGCGGAAAACTTTGACAACGTGATAAATGTTTGGATTGGTAGCGTCCCGTGTTGCTTCGATAAGGGAATACGCCCTGAACTGCTTGCAGAAGGGCGTAGCGGATACGTCCGCGCCAAAGAACGCCCCGTCTGCATCGACGTAGAATTTCTCATACACATACGACGTCGCGCTTGCAATGCCGTAATCCTTCATCTGCTGGACGTCAGAATCTACCTCGGAAAGCAGGGTAAGATCCGTTCCGTCTGCCTTTTTGCGGTAAATAACGGTATCTACAGACGTTGATTGCGACACGCCAGCCGATAGCGTTCCGCTTGCAAAATCCGTGAGCATGTAGGTATAGCGGTTCCAAACAGGAGCCAAACCGCTTCCGCCTCCGTCGGTATCAAACCCATATACATACTGATAGGTGAGTGGCATTGCGGAATTTGAGGAATATCCTATTTTTACGCTGGAAACGGTCGCGGGAAGCGTCGTTGGCGGAGAAAGAACGCCACTGTCTCCGTTTGAAAAAGTAAACCGCGCAATATTTTGCGATGCGTCTTTCTCAAACTCAACGTATGCTGATGTTGCAGAAGGACGAATCACAGTGCTATTGCTCGCAAGATTGTATGTAGAGATAATGTTCCGCGTAATGAGCATATTTGATATTTGATAAAACGAGTAACTACCAACGGTTAAGATTGCGCCGTAATCGTTTAAGATATTTACCCCGAACGCAGAAAAGGTTATGCTGTTCGCCCGGGGAGCTTCCAGCGCATACAAAACATCGGAGTTGATGGCAAAAGCTACGTTGCCATCAAAGTATTCCAAAGCCACACCGCTAAAGGAATTTCCATCATCCATCCATGCGATTACGCAGATGAAGTTGTCGTTAAGAACCAAGTTGTAAGTGTATGTATGGAGCGTGCCGCTAACCCCCTTATTGTAGGAATAAGTGCCAAGGAGACGAAGCCTTGCGGGATAGGAAGGAACTTCAAATGAAATTTTTGCGGTAGAGAGGTCTACGCCACTACCCGAATATGTTACAAGATATGCGTCACCACCCAAAAACAGCAAATTTCCATCTCCCAAAAACTTCATAACGGTAACGCCAGCGTGTGTTGCGATGCGGGTAAACGTCGAGGAGGTACTTTCATAGACGAATTGCCACACGCCGCTTGCAGTGTAAGAGGAAAACACGGCGCACGGATTTCCGTTTATTTCAGTGGGCGATATCGCGCCCGAAATAAACTGGACACCTGTAGGCATAGAGAAAGAATATCCTCCGTTTATATCAACGGTGTCATTTGAAAAAGTAACGTCATGAAATATCACGCGCGCCTGTTCAATGAACACGGCATATTCAGAGTTGGCGGTAAAGCCGATCATGTAAGGCTCCGCCTTCTGAACATAATTGACACCAACGTTTCCCACCGTCTCGGCAACGAACACGTAGGACGATCGGTTCCAAACAATATCGCTTTCGTTCGTTGTGTTGATTTGCCTTGTGAGAACAAAGGGGTACAGTCCGCTGTCGGGGGTTGCCTTTTGCGAAAAAATAATATTTACACACCCACTCAGCCCCGACAAATGAGGATCGGACTCCTTCAGGGTTTGAACCAGATAAAGAGAGCCAGAGTCCAGCACCTGATAGATAAGTGCATATGACGTGGACGTGTCTCCAAGTCGCATAAACGTTCCCGTCACCACCAACATTTTTCCGTCGGGGCTAAATTCACAGTTCGCGGCATTAAACGAGGAAAACCCGCGTTGCATCTGCGTGAAAGAGAGCTTGATAGCAGGATCCACGTCAATCATCGCGCCGATGGAGTAATTCCCCGTAATATCCACGTCCCACGTCACATAAGCGTCATTGTTCAAAGTGAGGCGGTCGTTCTCAAAGGTTCCGTAATCAGTGGTGGGGCTTGGGGTGCCGTTGTTGACGACGGAATCCGCCCACCCAAGAAGCGCACAGTCGTCGTTGTCGGCGCAGGAAAGCGTCAACGTCTGGATTGCAGATGCTTCATCGTAGGAAACGGTAAAGCTCTGCCAGCCCGTCGTGACCTGTTGACCGCCAGAGGTTTCCACGGTGCATCGAATGGAGTAGGTACCGCTTTGGAATCCGAAATACTGATAGGATAGAATTGCGGTCGGTACGTTTCCCGTGTCGTCCAAAATCGTCGCGCCGTCAGCCCCTTGCGCAAGCTCCCAGCGTACCCAGTTGATCGCGTCCCCCTGTGCCTGTGCATAGGTTGCGGTAAAATCGGCGGAAGCGGAAGAAATATCGCCGTCGGGAAGATTCAAAGTAAGCGTCGGGAGAGATTTGCAATAGAATACGGAATCGGAATACTGTGCGACACTGTTTTCCATCGCACTTCCCCAGTATTGCGTGATCTTGAGCTTGTACGCTCCAGGTCCATTTGATACGCCGACAGTTCCTCCCCACGTCGCTCCCGATGGTGCGTAGGTATAGTAATTCGGATTTCCCTTTGCGTCCGTTCCGTAAAAGGGATTGGCTGTCAAATCAACGGTAACAGACCATATATTCGTCGATTCCGCATCGTTTTGGAACACCTCCAGCATAAAGCCCGTCATGGGCGAATTTCCGTTGACCTGCCAGGAGACCACCAAAGGGTCGCTCGCGGATACCACGCTCTCGGTAAGACCCGAAAACGTGGAAGGAATGATATTGCTTGGTTGAAAGATTGCCATAAAAACCTCCTTTAGTTTTGGAAAAGATCGGTATTTTCAAAAAGTTGTGCGACGGTGTAGGTCTGGGCGGTTTCTTGGGGAATCGGAACGCCGTTGACGTAATAATACTTATCGTGGCTGTCGGCTCCCTTTTCGGTTACGTAAGACGCCGTTGCCGTGTTGTCGGATGCTCCCGTCATTACCCCCATGGATTGCAGCTGCGAGAAAAACGAACTGTTTTCGGGTAGCTGAATCGACCCCGTATACCCGACCAAAGATTCCGTAACGGTAGGCTTGTCGAGGTCAATCCCGTAGTTTTCTTTGAAAAAGTTTTTGATGCCATCCGCCCACGCGTCATCCTCTCCGTTGGGCGTCCATTTTGCAATGATGGAAAGAATGGCAGCGTTGGTGACGTTCCCCGCCCCAAGGAGCTTTTCTATCTCATCGTAGGCGGCTTCCTCCATCTCGTAGCGCGCCTTTTCCAAGTCCTCCTCTGCCTCGGCAATGGCTTTTTCGTTCTGCCGATATTCAAACATACCAGTAGACCTGTTGAAAACGCGGACGGTGCGGTCGTTCATGGCGTTTTCCAGTGCCCTCTCCGCGTCAAGGACAGCCTTCTTTTTCTCCTCGTACTCGTAGGATTCCTTCGACGCGTCGCGCATTTCCTTAAACTGCTCCAAGAGCTTCGACATAACGGAATCACTCAAATCCGACAGGGAGTTTGTCATCTTTGCCGTCTCCTCGGAGGTGTCCTGCGTCAAGCCGTAGAGCTTTTCCATTGCTTCATCAGCAGTTATAACACCGTTGATAAGATCTTCATAAATCTGAGCTTGCTCGGCAGTTTTCAAGGCATTATTGTATTTGTCATCATTGAGCGAGTCTAAAATCGTCTCGAGTTCAGTTTTCATTAGAGATGCTTGGTCTGCTGTTAGCCCTTCATCCTCATAATGAGCGCTGATGTAGGAGATCATCTTCTGCAAATCCGCTATTTTTTGCTCTCTTGTGCCACCAAGATTAAAACCAACCTGTGATTTTCCGATATAGGAGCTTGGTTCAAAATAGCCAAGCACGAAATCGCCAATACCTCCAAGCATATCACCATTTGCGAACTTACCAATCGATTCTGCCCAGTTTTCCAAAAAGGTGAGACCAAGATAGGAATTTATAGACGCATTCTGCACTCCCGAATTTTTGATAATACTTTCCAGTATATCTTTATTTTCACCGTGCTCAAATTCTCCCCATCCATCACCCCATGTATCTCCAGATGTAAGTAACCAATCCGATTTTATACTTCCACTATCGTTTACCGTTCCCCTTGCTATCTCAATGGCACTCTTGTTCTGTTCAAGCCAAGCGGAGGCGTGTTGCTTTAGCATTTCCTCGCTGATCTCTTTGGTATAACCCAACTGTTCCGCGAGATTACCGTTGACGAGATCGAGACTGTCGGCGTATTTGTTGGTGCTTTCGACGAGTTTGTTCTGAATGGAAAGCAATTCGCTTTCTGCCGATTGAACCTCATCATCGGAGCTTGACAGATTATCCTTGATGGCGCGCAATTCCTCGATCCGCGTGGTATAATTGGCGATCGCCTCCGCTTGCTTACGGTAGGCTTCCGTGGCGTCAAGAGCACTCTTGACCGTTTTTTCGTTGGCTTCTTGTGCTTCTTCCTCTTTCTTCTTTATTTCATCATAGATCGTTTCAAAAGCTCCAACTGCGGCAGAGATTGCAATCAATATAGCTCCAACAACACCGAGTGCGGCGTTCAGATTAGTAGCAGCCGTGGCGGCACTACTGAATGCCGTTACCATAGTTCTCCCCATCGAAATGATCATCTTAATCATTTGCTCACCAAATAAGGTAATTGCAAGCGTAGAAACAGACAGTAAAACGGTTTCTAAACCGCCTACCGCTTTAAGAACGAAAAGAAATCCATTAGCAATATCAGCCAATGTCTTCTTCAGCGACAAAAATCCCTGCTCGTCGTTGGCAAGGGATTGCCATGCGGCTTTGAGGGAGTTGACCTTTGCCTCGTAGGTGTCCATGTAAAGGAGGTTTTCCTGCTGGGAATACTGCTCGACGTCTTGCATCTCATCGATGGCTTCCTCTACCTCGTCCAAATTGTCAAGGAGCGCGATAAAATAGTTTTGGCGGTAATTTCCTGCCGTTCCATAGATCTCGGCAAACTGGTCCTCTATCTGCGTCAGCTCTGCCGCGAGATCGCTGTCAAGATCCACGTCACCGAAAACCTCGCTCAAAAGCCCCTTCTTGCCCTCCATACGACCAAGCTCATCGCCCAGCCCTTTCCACACTTCAAGGATACTGGATTGACCTGCTCGGTAGCTCTTTACCGTCTGTTCCATGCTCTCGGACAGGCTTGCAAAGGTATCGAGTGCCTTTTGGTCGGACGAAAAGATAAACAGAGAGCGCAGGGCGTTACCGATGTTCTGTCCACTTGCCGCAGTTCCCTCGGAGAGCGCGGTGATGAGCGCGACGGTCTCGTTCAATTCAAGTCCTGCGTTTTTCGCCGTAGAACCCGTCTTTTGAAGAGCTATGAGCAATTCCTCGGTCGTGACGGCGGCATTGTCGGACGTCTTGTTTAACAGACCGATTATGTAATTTAAGCTCTCGACCTCCTTGTCAAACTGCTTCATGATCGCAATCAATCCCTCGGAGGATTGCTCGGCGTCCAGCTCGGCTACGTTCATGGAGATCAGAGCCGCCTCCGCCGCCTTGATCGCATCTGCCCAGTCGTATCCACTCTTTGCGAAATTCTCGGTTACGTCCGCGACGTTTTCAAAGGTCTGCCCGTATTTCTGCGCGAGGTCATAAAGCTCATCGGCGTTTGCCGCCTGTCCCGCCACACGACGCAGGGCAATGACGCGCTTCTCGGTCTCCACCAGCGTCTCATTCAGATCCTCCAATGCCTGTCGCATAAGCTGGATGGGCTTCATCACGGCGGTCATAGCCACATTCCATTTGATAACATTCGGGATCATCGTCGCAAGGCTCTCGGAATGCTTCTTCGTGGATTCGGTTGCGGTTTTCGTGGTCTTGGTTGTTCGTTCCTGTGCCTTGGACAGGTCAAGCTCCGCTTTTTGAGCGCGGGCTTTCGCTCTGTTGGCATCCTCCGTCGCTTTGATTCGTTTTTGCTCCTGAATCTCGTTGTGGTAGTTTACCTTTGTGTTCTTCTCCACGACTTTGGAAAGCTCTTTGTAGTATTTCGTGAGAGAATTGATCTGCGCCGTTAGATTGGGATCCACCTTGACGCTTGAAAGCGTTGTAGCGATGGATTTGACGGTCTTTTCAAGCCCTTGAAGCTGTGCCTGCGACTGCTTGACTTGTGTTTCAACGTTCAGTATGATTTTTGCCATCTTTTCTCTTTCCTTTCAAAACTTAAAACGGTAATTCTTCCATATACTCTGCGGGCATAAGCTCGTCCCCGTCTGCGACCACGTCATTCTCCCCGCCTTCCGCCAGAACACGGTAAAACGGTCGCATACCCGCGCCGAAATTTGAAATGATACGACCGTTTAACTGGTCGTTCACAAAATTGTTCCAGAAAGGACGGGCGGGAATCATCGAGTGTCCCATCGAATGAGAGTGTTGTGCCCACTCGATCAAATCGTCGGGGTCTCGCGGAAGCGGAAAGCGATCCCATGTCTCGTATAACTTGTGAGACGTATTCGGAATATAGTGAAACACCATCGTTTTTCCGTGAATTTCCGTAAAGTAGGATTCCCGTTCCATCATGGAAAGCCCGTGTTCAGGGTTTTCCCGTCGGCGTTCATATTCCTTTGGCTCGTAGGCATCATAAAAGTCCTTTTGGATATGCTCTTGCAGATTGTAGATCATTTCCGAGCCGACGCGGTTGAGCGCATTCGGAATCCGCGAATTTATCTTTTTAACTTCCTCGCGCAGATCACGATAGAGCTCCTCCGTGCCAATCACGCGAACATTGAAAAAAGACATTTATCATACCTCCATTCTTTATTTTGAAAAATGCCACCGCCCCCTTGAGGACGGTGGCAAAGATACCGTTAGTTTGCTGCCGTAGTTTCTACCGTGATACTGGTACTGATATTCGTACCCTTGACGGTGAAGGTGACGGTGGTCGGATAAGGACCTTCCTCCGAAGAAGGCAGAAACGCCGTCATGTTGCCCGTAAAGTCACCTGCGGCGTTCTTTGCGAACAAGACGCCTTCCGTGGAGGTTCCGCTTACCGCAGTGGGCTCGATGAGCGAATAGTCAGCCGTTACGATGCTTCCGTTCTCCATGACGAATACCGTAGGAATGGAGAAGGTCGTTCCGTCTGCAACCGTGTACGTTGAGCCAACGCCGACGAACGCAATGCGCTTGATGCCGCTTGTCACCTCGCAAGGCGCGTAGATGTAATATGCGTAGTTGGACGTGTCCGTTCCGCACGCGGTGCATTCCATCATCGTTCTCTCGGGCAGAACTGCCGTCCAGTCATACGAGGTGGTGGAATTGGAGGTCTGGTTTGCGCTCGTTCCTGCGTCACCCGTAAACTGCGCGCGCGGGACCACCAGATACAGATAGCCCTGAAGCGTTCCGTTGGAGACCTTGTCGTTGACCTTTGCGTAGACCGCATACTTGATGGTAAGAGATACCACGCTGGGGTCGAAATTGGAGCTCAACGGAAGAACCTGACAGGTGGAGGAATTGACGAAATAGAAAATGTCGTACTGCTGACCCTCGACCGCGCCAGCGTAGCCCGAAACGGTATTACCTCCGACGGGAATGGAGCAAGCCGCGCCGTCAAAGGTGGCTGCCCCGTGGACACGCACGTATGCCCATGCGGTCGTGTCTGCGCTTCCCTGCGCATAGGACTTTGCCGCCGCCTTGGTGGTGGTAAGGGTGCCACCCGTACCAGCCGTTACCGTCTCGCAATAGGAGATCACGCCACCATAGTTGACCTGACCGCCCGTTGCAAGGGCTCTCTGCTGAAGCGAAAACGCCTGGGAGGTCAGCGTTCCACTGATTCTCGTAGTGTCGGGAATGTTCATCAAGAGAGCATTGCCCAAGCCGCCCGTGATCTCTCCCATGTTTACGGAGGTGGTAACAGCACTCTCCGAGGATACGTTGTCATAACCAACGATGTTGCCCGTGGAAGGATCGGTGACGATAACGTCAACCATACCCTTGACAAAGAGATTCGGGCTTCCCAATGTAATAGAGTTCATATTTTTTCTCCTTTTCTTAGTTTTTAAGTTGTACGCCGTCAACCGCAATAGAGGCTAACGACTTTGTTCCGAGGGATTCGTCCAAGGCGTCGTAACACCAAGACGGGCACGGATTTCCGTTCTTGAACTTCACCATGCCGCCCATCTCGGCTTGTCCATAAAGAGTGTAATGCTTGTCCCGGTCGATGGCACGCTTCCGCGCCTCAAACTCCCTAACCGACCAAAGCATCACGTCCTTCTCTCGACAGTGTGACAAGTAAGCCACGGATGAGATGAGATCGTCGAGGTTCGATTTCAGTTCCCTTGCGTTTCGGCTGTCAAATTTCTTTTTCTGCTCGTTCGCAAGCACCAATTCGGGATTTTCATTTTCGTCGGGAAGCTCCAAGCCGTTCAACGCGGCTATGACAGGTCTTATACGGTGGGACAGGTCGCTCGGCTTCAAAAGCACCTCGGTATCCCCTTGCACGACCGCGATAGATTCTATATCCACTCTGTCTTTTAAGGTCCTGTATCGGATAGCCCCCTCTTTTTGCGTGTTCAAGCTCTCTATCCGCAAAGAAAGCTCCAATAACTTCAAAAAGCGAGATACCAATCCAATACCTTTTCCCGTTTTCTTCAAGGTGTCCAGCTCCAGTCCAAAGAGAGCCGAAAAATAGTCTCTCGTCATGTACTCGACAGGGAGCGAGCGCAAGCGGACCAGCAGGGCGTTTTTGCAGAGAAGGAAGGTCTCGTAGTCGGTCATCAAGATGGGATAGATCTTCAATCCGCAGACGGTTACAGGGAGTCCCCTGCGGATAGTCGATTTCATTTCAGAAGTCAAACCTTGGCTCATTATTTTTTACTTGCCTCCGTTTTTCTATATCAATCCCTATCGGGAATGATTCATTTTTGCGTAGCACTCCTTTGCCTCGTCCGTGTTCTCCGCTTGCCCCGAGCAGGAACAATGTGATTGATACAAGCAGTAGGCTTGGAGTGCCTTTTGAATGTCAGTGAGAGCATTCTCATCCGAAGCCTTCGCGCGGCACATGATAAAGGCGTGACGCGGACTTCTTATCTGATTGGGGCATTTATAGCGCGCCATATCAATAGCCCTCCAGAAGTATGCTGACGGTCGCGGTGTATGCGCCGTAGGATGCCGTGAGCACGAGAGGATCTTCCGAAGCCGATATACACTGAATAGTGATCTCTTTTCCGTCAACGTATGCGTTATAGTCCTGTTCGTCTGCTCCTGTAAGTGCCCATTCAATCGGGGTGTTCGTTTCTCCGCTTTCGTCAAAATACGCGGCGATATACGTTGCCGATTCATATTGCTTTATAGACGGCGCAGAAACGCCCTTGAAAGCCACGTAAGGCGCGGCATTCGCTTCTACCACTGTAATTTGCACAGATGACGTGATCCCCTCGTTTTCAAGCATTTTTGCCGTGATGAAAGCCGTACCCGTTGCTTTTGCAAAAACGCTATTATATTGAGGATTCATACCGATGAGAACATTTCCCACCTTGTAAGTATAGCCGTCATAATATTCTTCTGCCTGTTCCGACAAGCTCTCCTCCGTTTCTTTCGAGATGACAGTAATAGATGTCACATTGGAGTAAACGGCGGAAATATCGATAAGATTTGTTATGTCAGTGATGATAGGGTCTGCAAGGGCAATGACCACGCCCGAATCATAAACCGTATCAATAACATATTCGCCTGGCTCCAGTTGATGATCGTAATAGTCACTTGACCACCGCGCTCCCTGATGATAATAGGTTTTACCATTATCCCAGAAAATGTAATTTTCTGCCGAATATCCGAAATATTCGAGGTTTTGTGGGATATTGATTGTTTGATTATCATTCAATACAATTCTTACGATTGGATTTGGAACC
The DNA here is from genome assembly GCA_045633025.1 of Eubacteriales bacterium. Lineage (GTDB taxonomy): Bacteria > Bacillota > Clostridia > Oscillospirales > CAG-272 > CAMEON01. The sequence goes on from JAZQXS010000159.1 coordinate 26,575, forward strand.
TCGTTGCTGTATGCACCGTCAATCGTACAAAGTTTTCCGTATATCTTTTTTAATTGGATGTCAGGGTAAGGAGCATCCCACGTTTCCGAACTGTTCCCTCCTATTTCCGTCTCTATTCCGCCGCCCAGCATAGGCTGAAGTACAGAAGAGTCAGAGGATTCAAACGTCCAAGATATTTCGTTTGTTGGCGTTGGCTCAACCTCAATTCCGTTCAAAAGGAAACGAGGATTGATGGTGACAAGAGATCCAACTATAGTTTCCCCCACCGTATCTATGGAAGCGGAAAAAATATAGCTGTTTCCGTTTGCAATAAAGTTGTTGGATACGTCGTCAAGCTCAGTCGGTTCTTCAATGCGAGCCGTGAAATTGAGCAAATGCACGCTTTCACGATTTCCCGTAAACTCCTGAATAAAATCGGTAAATCCCGTTATAAAATAGGGCTTGGAGCCGAGAATGAAACGCTTATTTTGCCCGAGGCTCTGCGTGTTTGGATTCAACTGACACGTGACGTTGAAATACCCGTCCATAAGGACAAGGTTTTTCTTGTATTCGTTGTCGTTTCCAAGCATCGAGGTGCGTTCAACGTAGATCGGTTCGGTGACGACGTTTCCGTAAAAGTCGTAGCTGTTATAGGAGGAATTGCAACGCACCACAACCGTTTTTGTCTCTGCCGCGCCCATGTTGGACGGGTTGATGACCAACCACGTGCTCCCCATGGTTTTGATCTTTGCACCGATGGGAATATATTGGATCTTGGGGTCCGCAAACAGGACCTCCCTGAAATCGTCCATACGTGCATTGGGATTGATAGACGGGGAAAACAGATCGGACAGTCGCACGTAGGTGGTCACGTAATCGTAAAATTCGTTGGTTATCCCCTGAACCTCTGCCTTGACGTAATCCCCAGACAGGTAGGCTCTGTCCTGTACGAAAAGGCGCGTCTGCCCTGCCATATACTGCTTTTGGCTATCCGAGTATTGGGCGGGCGCGTTGGATCCGAATCGCGTTCCTGCACCCGCATACGCTATTGAATTTTTGATGTATTTTTCGCTCTGATTCGCCATCATTGCCTCCTTTATCGGACGTTTCCGCGATAGACGTACTTCCTTTCTCCGTCCGAAAAAACGCCTTTTTTGCCCCGTTCCTCGTCATCCTTATCAAACGACGGCGTCTGGTCCAGGATCGCGTCTATCATGCCCTGCGAGTACCCTTCTGCATATTGATTGCGAAGCATCTCCATCAGCTTCTCCTCGCGGATAAAAAGGATTCTGTTTTTCTTTTTCATAGGTCGCTCCTTTCTTACCAAGCGTGACCACCGTTTCCAAAGGTCATCATGTTATCTGTGTCTGCAAAGCCACTGTCTCGGACGGTTGCGATCTCCAATGCCATCGTAAGCTCTCTGCCGAGATTGGTGTTTCCATCATAGATCTCGCGGCTTCCACAATCGGGGTGCTTGGATTTCCCCATGAAGAACGTTCCAATGCCATCCATGTTGACCCCGTGCAACGCCTCGATCAGTGCTTGCTCAATGGCAAACAGGCGGCTATAGGCGTCGGTCTTAACGTTCAGCTCGTATGTATAATGGGTATAAATCACGAACCGAACGGCAAGGCTCATCGTAAGCTCGTTATTAGAGGGAACCGTTCTGCCCATGTAGACGAAAAGGCGAGTCTGCGCGTCGGTCTGCGAGGGCTTCAGGTAAAGCTGGGGAATGAGACGGTATCCCTTTTCGGTGGGGGGATTTTCGGGGGATTCGGGGTTGAAAACGACGCTCATCTTTTGATCGATGGTCGGGAGCGTGTTATCAAGAGGGCGAGGCGTATCGTAAAAGAGGTATTTCCACAACCGACAACGGGCGTAATCGTTGTTATCGGGCGGATTATAGTCACCAACGGGCGCGTCAATGAGATAGTCACAGATCTTACGGGGGATCTTCTCGCTCCCCTTCAAATCAAAATAGCTATCCTGCACCCGTCCGTATGGGTACCACGGGTTGGTAGTCGGGACGTTCATGCTTCCTCGACCTTCCCTTCGATCTTCGCTCTCGCGTCGGCTCTCGCCGCTTCATACTCGGCAAGCGTCACCTTCAGCTCCTCCGTCATTTTTTTCAGGTTTTCGGGATTGGTGGAAATAGCGATCGACGCGGACAATCGTGCCACACCGTCGTTTCGAACATCCTTCTCCGTCTGAATATAGGTGTTGATGAATTTCTCCAGCTTCTTGTAGTCTCCGAGGAGATCGAAAACCTTGTTTTTCAGCTCGTAATTTCCCTTGAATCGCTCTAACTGATAGAGAATATGCGATCCTGCGTACAAGTCGTACTCCTCATCGGAAAACTCGTCGGGTACGTCCACTCCGAGATATTCCTTGAGCAGAATCGCCATACAGTAAAGCTCCTTCATCTCAAGATCATCCACCCAGATACAGGGCAGAGAGAGAAACTCCAGACCCTTTTGGTTCTGTTCTGCCGTCTTACTTTTTTGGATGCACTTCGGCGCGATCGTCTGCGCCAGAGCTACCTTCTTTGAAAGCGGAACGTAATCGACCGCCTCTCGGAGCATTTCTTCTGTTACGATAAATTTTTCTTTTTCCATCTTTTTGTAATTCCTTTCGGCTCTTTATTTTTATGGATTATATATTTACTCTGCGTCCGATAGGGATCACCTGTCGGATAGAGAGATTGGTTTCAAATTTTTGAAGCTCCTCGTTAAGCCACCGCACGTCGTTTTGCAGCTTGTTTGCATCAGCGTTCATTTTGTTGGCGCGGTTCTGCTCAAAGAAACTCTTGTCCTCGACCTTTGGTACCATGCTCAACCAGTTCGTGTTGAATCGGTTTTGCCATACCACCTTGAAGCACATCCCCAGCAGATTCATGATTTCGGGGGTAAGATCCTTTACAAACTCTCCGTCCGTATAGAAATCAAACTCCAAAACGGCATCCTGCGCAACGGGATTTTCTTGGGTTGCGTGAACGGTCACGTTTCCACTGTTTTCATCATAGGTGATAGAAATCGGGGTCAATACTGCGTTGTCGAGCGCGTCGTAGGTTTTCACTTGACAAGCGCAAAGGTCAAATCCTGCATAAGCTGACCCCAACGGAACTATGAAATCCGACGTTTCGGAATCTTCCGACAAATAGGATGTAGTGTCGATTAACGGATCCACGAAATTCGGATTTTCGGGCGTTCCGAAGAAATATTCCTGCATTCCCGCAGGCTGGTTAAAGAGTGAAATGGCAGGAAGAAAGTAGTTATACATTCTTCTCGCGTAAAGCGGAGCGTTCGTCTCCGCCAACTGCTGCAAGCGAATGTCATCGACATACATGCTGCAATACTGGGTAATTATTTTCAAAATCGGCGTAGACATGATTTTCTCCTTTTTGGTTTGAGGGGGAGACGGAGACCTCCCCGTCTCCCCCAAAATTGGTTTAACGATTACTTTCCGAGCAGATTCTTGTACTTTGCCAGCAACGAATCAGACAGTTCAATGCCAGCTTCTGCGACAATATTCTGCGCTTCCTTCTTCTCTTCCTCGGTGATGGTTCCGTCGGCAAGGAAGGAATCCAGCTTTTCAACGACCTTATCTATCGCCTCGGTCTCTTTTGCTGCGGATCTCGCGTCAACAGTTTGAACAATAGCAAGCAGCTTTTTAGCAACATCGACCATCCCCTTGGCAGACAGATCGCCGTCAAAGAGACCACTACGACTGATAACGTCGCAAAACACCTTACCGATTGCTTCAACCTCGCTGGTGGTAAATACCTTTTCGATAATCAGATAAAGTCCCGTTGCGGCAAGACCTGCAACGACCGCCCATTTGATCGCGAATACCGCGCCGATCACGTCGGATAGTGCATACAACTGGGTAAGGGAAAGGGCAAAGCTCGTGGCAATGCCGAAGATCACGTTAAGACCCTTGCGGACCTTTTCGTTTGCGATCTTCTTGGTGAAAGAGATGAACCACTTTTTTGCGAAGAACATCTCAAAGAATACGATCAGACCACACACAAGGGTGAGAACGTAGGGATTGCGAAGAATCTCAAGAATAGACATAGTTTTTTCCTCCGTTTATTTTTTATTTGATGTTCGTCTCATCGACGAGCTTTCCAACGCCGAGAATGAAAGAATCATACGCAGCCTTTGCGTTGGCTTCTGCGACGGCTACTACGCTGACCTTGTTTTTCGCAATCGCGCTTTCGGTCTCTGCATTGAGGTAGTCGATCTTTCTCTGAAGTTCCGCGCGAATGAGGGCGATCTGCTCCTCTGCCTTTTCGCGCTCCTTTGCGATCAGCTCATTTTTGGTGGCAATGAGCTGTTCCGCATAGGGCTGATGTTCCTCGACAATTGCCTTCTGGGCGGCATCTGCAATCGCCTTTTCGCGCATTGCGAGAATGTTGCCCAAAAAACTGTCACAAGTGTTTTTGAACATTTTTTTGTTTTCCTCCGTTCTTTTTTGAAAAACGGCAAGAATGGTAGAAACTACTCAGCGAAACGATCTCCCATGTCCTCAAGAATGGGCTTGAACATTCCGTCCTTGTCGTTTTCCTTTGAAATTTCGTTCAGCGACTTGACTTTTTCCGCAGTAATTCGATTGTCGCCCTTCTCGAAATACGCGGACAAAAACAGCTTTGCAACAACCCTGCGATGATCCACGCAGAGCTTGCGGAAAATGTCGGTGATCTCGGAATCGGAGTAATTCAACAGTTTATAAAACGCTTCTTGCGTCAGCAGTTCTCCTTCCTTGTAATCAACTCCGAACCTTTCCCGTTCCTCTTTCGTAAGACCATTTACAACGATCAAGGAGCGCTCTTCCAGCATCCTCTCGACGGTGTAGGTCGTTCCCTGCAAGAAATCTCTCTTGGGAATATCCCTCGTCGCACCCGCCTTATTGATCTGCCCCAGCTTTTCGCCGAGAGAGACCACGGTGCCGTCTGCGATCGCGCCGATGTAAAGGAGTGTTACGTACTCCTCCTTGTGATAGACGGCGGTATCGTTGCGATGCTCCTTATCGTAGGATGAGAGTGCGTCCTTTACGGCTTGCGCGGCAATCGCACGCACCTCATCCTCGGTATACATCTTGGGTTCTGCTTCGTTCATGCTTTTGGTTTTCGTTGCCATTTACAGTTTCTCCTTTCGGGTCTTTTGTGGACTTGGAATCCGTTTAAGAGGGATAAACGCTGGTAATCACGCCGACCTTCGACGCAAAGACGGGCTTGATGTCGAACAGGGCGGTCGCGTTGATGTCGATGGTGAAATCCGCAGTCTCACTGGGAGTTGCCGTGAGCGTGATGGGACTTCCCTCTGCGTATGCGCCGTACATGGGAGAATAGCCGTCTCCACCCTTTGCGACGACGTAGATGTTGTTGCCCGTCGAGATCTCCAAGAGAGTAGAGTTCTGCGTGCCGGGAACGATGACGGGATGCGCCTCAACAACGTCCACACCGCCAGCCTTGGGAAGATAGCCCTCCATGAACCACTGCTCGCCAAGACCGTACTGGAGACCAACGATGGCACCGCCGGTTCCGTCAACGGGAAGCAGGTTAGCCAGTGCCTGTGCCGTACCGTAAGCCAGCAGATTTTCTCTGCGGACGCCGTTAGCGGCTGCGACCTTGGTGGTGATGTTGAGCCAGTTCGCGGTCGTGTAGGTCGCTGCCGTAAGCCCTGCGGGGATCAGCGTGGGATTGGAAGCCGCATTGTTCAAAGCCTGAACAAACTTTGCGTAGATCTTGTTCCACATACCGTTCATAATAGCGGCATAGTAGCGTCCCGCGTCACCGTTTACCACGTCCTGATACCACTTGATCGTCGCGTTGCAGGAATAGGGGCGAGGATTGAGCGTGATGGTCTTTGCGTAGAGGTAGTTCTTGCTGGTGGATCTGGACGAACCCCAAGAAGAATCCTCAAACAGGAACACGTCGTTGGAGGTGACAGTGATCTCTGCGGTGCTACCCATAGCGACTGCTTCCCAACGCATCAGACCGCCAGCAGAAACGTCATCAAAGACGCGGAAGGCGATGGGGGTGATGACGTCAACGTCGATAGCCGCCATGGTCGCAAGGAAGGTGGAATTTCTTGCCAGAGAGTAGTCTCTCTTTGCCTCCTCAAGCGTGGGAGCCTCCTTGCCGACCATCTTGTATGCCTGCGTTGCGCAGAAAAGGAATTTGTTGTCCGCGTGGATTCTCTGCGCGGTCGCATAGTCCATACCGTTCAGGCGGGAAACATACTTGTCCGAAAGATTGGGACGCTTGTTCAACGCCGATCCGATGTACTCGCAAGCAATCAGACGACCTGTGGTAACAATGTCGTTACGGGAAATGGTCTTGCCGTTACTTGCGTTTACTCTGACGTCCGAGCCGAGCTTGGAAGCGTCAAAAAAGTCTCTTGTGATAGAGTTGAGTTTCATTTTGTTTTACCTCCTTTTAAGCGGTTGCGGCTGCACGCATTGCCTTGAGAACGTAGCCAACGCCCCAGTAGGTCGTTCCTTCGTTCACGGGCTTCTGGCGCATCAGCTCAAAGTACACGCCACTACCGGCAGCGGGGGCCGAAGTGGAGGCTACGAGCTGACCTGCGGAAATGGTAACGTACTTGTAGGTCGCGTCAGTGGGGAGCGTGGAGAAGTTCCCTGCGCCGAACGTATACTGCTCGCCGATGATGATCTCGCAGAAATCACCGATATTACCGGCGGGAAGACCGAGACCGAGCGTCTTTGCACCAATGTTCCACTGGTTGTCGCCGGAGACCGCCTTGTTCACGTCGTAGTTGTTGAAGGCATAAATGCCCGTGTGGTCGCCAAGCATACCGCCGTTGCCGTTGGCTGCCGCGTTGAAAAACCACGTGTTTCCGTTGAGAATCGCGGGGGTAACGCTCTCATATCCCTCGGAGGGAATCAGACCGTTCTGCACGCAAAGCAGTCCCGCAGAGCAATCCTGCGCGGTAAAACCTGCGCCGGTACCCGTGCCGAATTTACCGGGAACGTTCTGCGTCTGATTGTTGACGCTGTTCGACACGGTAACTTCAAACATTGTCTTATCAATGAATGCCATGTTTCATATCTCCTTTTCTTTTACTTGTTGAGGCGGCTGAATGCCCCGTCTACGCCATCATCGGCATTGTGAGCAGATGCGACGTCGGCTTCCCAAGCAAATCGGGACTTGCTTGCGTTTGCCTTGATCCTGTTCTTTTCGATGCGTCGGTTCATGCAGATGGAGTCCACGTCCTTGCAAGCTGCTACGTCACCGCAGAAGTTTCCGTCCTTGTCCTCCATGCAGGAATACTCCTCTACCTTTTCATCGGTCAGAAGCGCGTTGCACGCATCTTCCTCGATCTCGTCTTCGCTGTTTGCGTTGATCTGATTGAGGCGGTTCTTGATCGCTTCCTTGACCGCGTTTTTGCGGCGTGCCTTTTCGGTGTTCTGCATCTTGGTGATGATCTCATCCTTGGCAACGCTTGCAGCATTCGCCTTTGCAAGCTGCGCTTCCAACTCGTTACAACGAGTGAGATAGGGATCCACAAGTGCTTCGACAGAAATATCAAAGCTGTTCTCACCGTCCTGGAAGGTTGCATTTGCCTTGACTTCGTCCTTCGTGCCGATGATATAATCATCACCGTCTTTCTTTGCTGTGGAAAGATGAGGGACGCCCTTGTCGGAAAGCAATGCAACTCTCTCGCCGTCAACTGCGATCACGGTAAAACCGTTAAACTTGGGTTGAAGCTCTTTCAGTTTCATTGTTTTGGTTTCTCCTTTTCTTGTTTTTTTTTGCGGATTGTTTTTTTGCGATCGTTCGTTTTGGGAAGCGACCCGTAACGTCATCTCTCGGACTTCCTTTCGACCGATCGCAGACAAGGCACGAATGTTGGCGTTTTCCACAGCAGGGCTAACATCAATACCTAATATAGTTGTGCCGAGAATTTGGTACGCGGTAAACACCTCGGTCGTTCCGTCCATATACATCTCATCAATCAAGGTTTCGATGCTGACGGGCATTCCCTCAAGTCCCTGTTTCTTGAGCTTTTTGACCAATTCCTGTGCGTACCACTTCCAAATGTAGCCGACACCTACTATCCATTCTTTTCCGTCTTTTTCTTCAACGCGGATGTCCGTGGTGCTCTTGAAGTAGCCCACGATCCTCTCGGCAGTAGAAGCCATAAACGAAGCCGTAACGCTTCCGTCCGCGCCTCTAACCTCATCGAAGTTGTGACCATCCCCGATCTTGTCACCGACGTATGCGACCAAGATGGGCGTTTCTGCAAACAGGTCCTTATGCTTTTGGAGATTTACGTACCTCCAGTTATTTCGGTTTACCTCGGAATTGAGGAGCCAAAGCTCCACCTTCTGCTTCCATCCGTCAAATTCGGACAGGATTCGAAGTGTTCCCGTTGCCGAGACCATCTTTCCTTCCGCCGATACGGTTTTGAATTTACTCATTGTTCAGTTCCTCCTATTTTTGAAGCGCAGGAGCATTATGCTCCACCCAATTATCAAAGCTGGTACAGGATGGATTGTTATCCCACATCGACCATGCCTCCAAAATAAAGGTTCTGTCCTTGCTGTTCTTCATCTGCAAGGTTTCAAGGTTTCGGGCGATCACGCTAAGTTCAGGCGTTTTTTCGTCCACGACCTTGATAAACGCTCTCAAAGCATCGTCTGTTTCATCCACGATACCAACGCAGACCTCAAACACCTTGTCAAGGTCTTCCATCGGCTCTGCAAGCTCGGTGACGGTTGGATATTCAAGAAGCAATCCGTACTCGGCAAGAAATGCTTTGAGTTCGTCCACATATTCGGGTTGAATATGCTCCAAAGAGTGAATATATTGACTCAACGCAACGAATCCCATTTCAGCCCACACAATTTCTTTGATGTGAGCAAAATGCCGTTCCGCTTCTCCGTATGCGGTCATAAGACGGCGCATCGGATCACGAATCGGTGAGAATTTTTCGTTTGCGTAATTGAAATACTCTCGTTTCTTCACGATTTTTCTCCTTTCTGAAAAAATAAAGAGAGCTACAAGGAATTTGCAAAAAATGCAAATTGCACTCATAGCCCCCATTGGCTCTTCCTCGTTCCCCATTGAACGAGGGAAATATTAAATTATAGCAACGACACTTCTATGGACTTCAAGGACCTTTATTCCATCCTTACATTCCCGCAGTTCAACGTCGTTCCCGTTTTTGTGGATCTCTTTGATGATTTCGTCAAGCGTTTTTCGTTTATCTTCGTTCATTCAATCCTCCGTTTTCACAAAAACATCCTGCTCTAAAATTGTGCCGTGGTATTTCCATCCTTTTGGATAGATTGTCCCGACCTTTTTATATCCATTAAATATAGCCATAGGAACGCGTTGAAAAACATCTTCTATTCCTGCGCCTTTTTTCTTCTGTGAGTGCTTTTGTGGGCAACATTTGCAACAACGCATTTCACTCGCCTCCGCTATCAATCCTTGCCTCGGTGGACTCGCCTCCATCACCGCTTGCAACGTCGTCAATCGTCTTTTTCGGTCTGCCGTTCTGCGGCGGCAATCCTCCGTTGGTGTCCTGCTTCATAGTATAAGAGGTAATCGGAGGAATGAGCATATCCAAGATGCCGCTTTCGTTAATGACGTGCATCATAGACATCTTATCAATCCAACTGCTACCGTCCAACGCAGACAGAATGAAGTGCGCCGACGTATCACCGTTGGAAAGTGCGCTCTGCGCGTTCTCGCGGATTTTATCGTCCGTGTAGATGGTTCCGAACATCACAAACTCCCAATCGTAATTGAGATTGAGCGACTTGTATATGTGGTTCATCATGCGCGCGAACTGCGGGTAAATGGTTGCCGTGGAAAACCGACTTTCAAGGAGTGCGGATTTCTCCACTTGCCCCGCCTTGACGTCCTCTGCAACTGGGATCAAGCCCGAAAGACCTGCCTTCTCCATTCCGTAGCGGTTGAAGGATTCGGAGATCTCATTTGCGTTCGCGCTCTCGGAAAAATCGTGGCTCGTGATGTTCTGAAGCGGCGCGGAATAAAGCGCGGTGCCTCCCGTGTTGTTGCGGGACATCAGCATATCGAAAAGCGTCTCAAACATGATCCGACCACCGTCCGACAGACGGAATTGATTGGGCGCGTTCGACATCTCCTCTTTTCGGTAGGGGATCTCGCCCGTGAAGATCTTGATAAGCGGATTGAGAAGCAGGGAAAGCTGTGCCGCCTCGTAATCGGCTTGCTGGGAATAGGTCAGCATCAATCCCGAAAGCGGGGACGCGACAGCCGCCGTCGTGTCGTCGATCTCAAACACCCACGCTCTGTCGATGGGGAGTGTGACGAAGTACATCCAGCGACCGTCCTGCATCCACGTGCGGGGGGTTCCCGCGCCATTTCCGTCCACGTTCTGCGGATAGTATTCGATCATTTTGCCGTTTCGGTTCTTGACGGTCGGCGCGCTCGCATAAACCACCTTATCGGTCCTTCTTTCCTTGGGCGGCTGGAATACCTTGTTGAAATCCTCCACGAAGGGCAAAAACAGATCTCCGAATTGTCTCCAATCCGTACCCGGCTGAAGGAAGTACATCATATCAAACGATACCGTGTAGCCGCTTACGTTGTTGAATCCGATGAGGTAGGTCCAGTCGGATGGCAACTGCTGCAAAAAGGCGTAATTTACGGTGTTGTGCGTCTTATCCACCGAATACCGAGGGATATAGACCACCTTGCCCAGAGCGGTCGCCATGCCCGTTATTTTGTGCGCCGCAGAGGTCGGGTCAAGTACCTTGGCGAATTTATCCAGAAGCGTCGCCTCGCGCAAGAACGCTGGGCTTTGTGCCCTCTGTGCGTCCGCGTAGAGGGGCTTGGTGTAGTGATGGTAGGTCGGTATATCCTGATAGGTCTTTGCGACCTTGAAATATGGGTAAGCCGTCCATTTGAGGATCTGCGACGTCTGCCGAAGGGGGATCTCGTTGAAGTACGGCTCCCGCAGAAACGAGCCGATGGCTTCCTTGGTGTAGTCGTTCGGGAGAGACGAGATGGATTTTACACGCTGATTCTGGATCTGCGGCTGGTTCGCCAGGTTCGCTCCCGCCCTTGAAAATGCGTTATAAATGGATTGTGCCGAAAGAACGCCCGCGTAGGAATCTGCGATCGCGTTGAATCGTTCGATCACCTTTGATACCGTTGCGCGTCCACCGTTATTCGGCTTCTGCTTTTGCTTCGTTTCCATCGGTCAATGCCTCCTTCTCTCGTTTTAGTTCCTGCTCCAGAATATCCATCAGTCGGTTCATGTCTTGCGCGGCTTCCTCCGCGCTCTTGCTCGCGTTCTTCATCGCAACGCAAAGGCGGGAATTGGAAAGCCATGCTTGCTCGCGCCTCGAAAGCGTCTGTTGCTCTGCCTCCTTCATCACCCGAAAATCCCCCTCGGGCTTCGTTTGACTGAACACAAGCACGCGCGCCATCTTCGGGTCGCAAAACGAATATTGAATTTTTTTCGCAACGCCTTGGATCGCTCCAACGTAAACGCGGTACGCTCTCATCATCTTCTCCTTAACGATAACAGATTTGATCTTGTATTTCCGTTCCTTGCGACGTTCGCCACGTGACCCTGAGAAAAGCTCTCGATCACACTGTCCCAGTCGGAACGGGGCTTGTATTTATCCTTTTTGAGATCCGCCTCCAATATCTGAGCCATGCGAAGTGCATATTTGAGTGCGGACCAAAGGTCTCGCTGGATCGACTTTGATTTCCGTTCTTCCTTCAACGTGACTCCGCTTACCTTGGTTCGGAGGTTTGCTATCTGCTGACAAAGGAGATCGGTCTGCTTGTACGGCATGGCAATTTTACCGTCCGCAAAATTGTCACGTATCCCGTGGTAATTCCTGTACGCCTCGATGCCGTCCAACACGCTGGAGGTCAGAAGCTCCACGTTCCCCTGCTCAAACTCGATCTGCGCGTATTTTATCATCTCACCGTCCGCGTCGTTCGTTCCGCGCGACCCTGCCTTCATCGGGTAGATCACGGGAAGCGCGTCGGGCTGCTCGATCTCGGTGAACGCCATGTGATTTACACAGCAAAGAGGCGGTGTACCGTCTGCCGACGGCTTCATCAGCTCCTCCACGACCTCCGTACCGTATTGCCACGTATCGACCACCAGATAGGTCGTTTGCGCGCCGTTTAGACAATACCGAAGCCAAAGCTCCTTGATCCTCTGCGCTTGCAGATATGCCGTCTTGGGCGGTGGGTAATTGTCCGCATATACCACTTGCTTTCGGTACTTATCGCGCTTGTACTGCTCGGTGTATGGCGTTAGCTTCAAAACAATATCCGCACACTTTGCGTTCTTTTTGTCGTCCACGTAAGAAACGTCGTGAGAAACAACGTAGATTGGTTCGGTCTTGCCGCAGTGACGGTCTTCCATCGCCATCAGCTTTCTCGACTTGGTCAAGAGATCATCGCTAATCATTGGATTTTCGCCTTCTCCCACGTACCGTGCGCACATTTCTCGCAACCAGTCGTTTTGAGAAAGTTTTGCTTTCATGTCCTTTATATAGTTAATGCCACGCAAATTACCTATTAAAGCGACTTCCCACGGAAAATCCATGGCAATTCCGTCGTAAGGATCCCCGTACATCATTTCCTTTATAACGCTCGCCCTATGAACCGTATATGCTCTGTTTTGCTTGGAACACGCATTCGAAATATGCGAATGCTGGGAATTGATGTGCGCACGATCGCTCTCTTGGTTCACCATTCTTTCAATTCGGCATGTCGGAAGTATGTCTTTTTCGTACTTCTCCATGTCAAATCCATCCTCACCTTCCTGTCCGATCTCCTCAGCCACCGTATCAGCGCAGTTGTCTCCGCGAGGAGTGTACATCGTCAGTTCACTTCCATACGCCGTAGCGATTCTGAACATATCGGTTCGGTCGTTTTTGACCTGCCAATGCATGGCTATAATCGGATAGTCCTTTTCGATTTGGTGAAAAGCCTGTGTCGCCAATGCCGCTGCTTGCTTTTGATTTGGCGCATTGTAACGCATGATCTCTCCCGGATAAAGAATCCCCTTTATCATTTTGCTCAAGATCTTGGTATAGGTCTTAGTAAGACCTCTGCACCCTGTTATGTAGTTATCTTTGAATACCGCATCAATGCGCATCATCATCCTTTGCGGCAATTCAAGTTTATATGTGGAATTTGGATCTCGGCATATATCCGCAAAAATATCGGGAAACCATCTAAAGAAGGAAATCAAAAATGCCGCCGATTCCTGGTCAAGTGTATCATAATCAAAAATGCTTTCCTTCTGCGTTTTAATCCATTTCCCAAGTTTTTTAGAGTAGGTTTTCCCTTCTCCTACGCATAGCCCGTAGGCATTCTAAATCACCTCCATATTTTGTTGCGTGATAACATCTACTCAACCGTCCTCAAATTGCACGGTAGTCAAACCAGCATAGCGGATTTTAGCAATTTCTTCATCAGAAGGTGTCTCCTCAAATTCAGATTGGCAATCTTCTAAATTCATATCGTTTGGAAGTGTAGTGAGCATTTCTTCATCCGCGTTTGCTCGAAAGGCATTTACGTAGGTAAAAATCATTTTGTGGACGGCATCAACTGTCATTGGATATTTTTTGGCTTTGAGTCTTTTTACAATCGCGTCAATTGTTTCATCAAAAGTAAGAAGCTTTCCTTCCTTCATCAAGCCGTTGTTTTCAAGGGACTTTACCAAGGCATCAACCTTCATCTGCTCGGTCTCTTTTGCATCTTTTGCCAACAGCCCGTCCCCTTCAAGAAGCATTTTTCGCAAGGATGCGCTGTCTTTTGCGTCCTTATGCTTGTTATCCTTAATCAGTGCTTTTATTTTCAGATCAAGCTCGGCAACGGTTTTGATCGTGTTTTCCTGTTGAGGATTGAGAGACCATCCCTTGTAAAATTCCGTCAAAGCAGAATATAGTCTGTCAAGTTCGTTGTATTCGTCGGTCGAGTAGTCATTTCCCCATCGGGATCTCTGTCGCTCCGTTCCCTCAAGGCTGTCGATCAATTCCTGCTCATACTGCACGAATTTCGCAAAATCACGCTCGGAGAAATTCTTTCCAAAGATACGCAGGATGTTGGTCACACCGTCAAAGAAGTTCGGCGTTTCCTCTCCATCCTCATAAAGCTTCGTTTTCTCGATTTGTCGGAGATAGTAGACCCAAATGCCGTCCTTTGCTTCCTCGTTTTTCAAAAACTCGGTGGAATTGACGTTTTCGGGAAGGAGCATGGGGTCGCACGGAACATCGTACCGTATGCAGCAAAAATAAATGGCAAGGTGCGTTCCGCTTGTTGCTTGCAAGCGTTCAAAATACGCCTGTTGGCATTTTTTGCAAAACGGGTTCAGCCCATTTTCCGTCTCCGCGTAAAACGAATTATGCTCGTTCAGTTCGTCCCCGCAACAGACGCACGTATATTTCTGCTTTTTAGCCATGATTCTCCTCCCTCTTTAAGAATTTCCATTGCCTCGGAAAGTGATCGTTCATTTCGGCACGAACACAAAAAAGACCAAGTGATCGTACATCCAATCACTTGGTCTTAATTCGGCTCACCACGGCATACCTACCCCATACCCATAAGAAGATCAAATGATTGGTGGCAAGATAGATGCCGAAATGAAAGAAATATTTAGTTTTCGACTGTATTATACCATCGCGTGATTGCTTTGTCAATACTTTTTTTCAAAAAAATTCTTTTTTTCTAAAAAAAGTTTTGTAACACCTCCGCAATCCTCGCAAGCGATGATAACGGGAAAAAAATCGGTGATACAAGCCTTTATCTCGCGCCCTTGCTTTCGGACTGTTACCACTTCCCCACAACGGACGCAAATAATATTATTGCAAACTTTCCCGTCCTTGTTGTGTTTGCACTTAACAACATGCGTTTTTTCAGTCTTTTCTTCCATTCAAGTTCTCCGTTTTCAAAAAGTCCTCAAATTTCTGCATTGCCTTCAGTTGGTTCTCGGTTGGAAATTTCCCGCTTTTTGGCTTTGGCGCGTAGGTCAGATGCTTGGAAAAAAGATCGGAAACGAATTTTCGCGCGTTCTTTTCGCCTTGCTTCAATCCGTCGTGATACCCTCTTGCTTCCTTCTGCGTCCCCAACGACCGCTTTCCGACACCCTGCGATCCCGTCGTTTGATTGCGAAGCTGATACCCTGCATCGGCGGCTTTCTTGATGTAGATCTGCTCCTGCTCGTCACACTCCTCGGGAGCGCAAACGCACATAACCGATACTTTGTAGCCGTGTGGATTCTTTTCGGCGTCGTAAAGACCGTGCTTTCGGATGGAGTTGTCAATGCCTTGGTATGTGGAAAGATGCTCGGCACACCGCTTCAAGAGATTTTTTGTGGCTTGCCCGATATACGCAAACTTGAAGCCGTCCTCGTCCACGCGGTGAAAGCAGTAGATCCCACTCGTTTCGGGGCAATCGGGGCAGACCTTGAGGATGCGCTTCTGATCGTCACGCTTTCGGGCGTATATCTGTTTCCAGTTTGGTTGTTTTCCCATTCGTTAAAACGGCAAATCGCCTTTATCCTTTCGTTTATTTTTCTTTGTGATTTCAGGAGGATCGGAACGTGCGATCTCTACTTGGAGCTTGGCAAAATCATCGCCGTCGGTACCGAGGAACAATCGGAGCTTCCGCGTGATCGGGTCTATGGAGGGAATCTGTATCTCGCGGTAGGTCGCTCCTTCTTCCTCGCTTTTTCGTTCCCACAACGTCCCCCAAAAGGCAATCGTTTCCTCGTTTTGCAAGGTTCGCGCGAATGCGTAAAGAAGTTCCTGCTTGTTCTTGACACCGTACACCGCACAATTTACCATTTGGGGCTTATATACGTTTTCCCCCGTTTCCTCATTCTTCTCGATGATAGTGCCGACATTGAGGGAAAACATCACCTTCGGCACCTTTTTTTCACCGAATGCGAGAGATTCGTGGACGGCGGGATTGCCCTGCTTTGCAACCACAACCCCGTCCCCACAAATGTTCCAGCGACCGTATTTATCTTGCTGCTGGAATATGCTCATAGGCGTTTACTCCTGTGCAATACTGTTAAAAAAGTCATCCGTCTCATTGAAATTGACGGGCTTCTTTTCTGTCGGTACGCTCTTTTTGCGCGCCTTTTTTTCGGGCTTTGCTTCGGGTTCAACTGCCGAGGATTTCTCGTCGCTTGACAAGTCCTCTCCTTCGCTTCCGTCAAAAAATTCGGCTTCGGTCGCTTCCTTTTCCACTGCGATAGCCTGTGCCAAGCCCTCGGACTCGATCTCAAATTCCTTTTCCTCGGCGGTTTTCATTTCGATGGACTTGGGCGCGTTCTTCAAAAGCATACGGAGAGCGAGATTGCAAGCCATCGTGTCGAAGTGCTGAATCCACGGCGTTTCGGCTTTCTTTTCCTCTTTCCAGCCGTTGAGTGCCTCACCACGCTGGATCTTCTCGTAGAGTGCAACGTCGAACGCCTTGCTGAAGCGTGCCGCGTGCGCGATCGCCTTGGACTTGGGAACGTAGATGCACTTGAAAAATCCGTTGCTTAATTCAAAGTACGCATAGTAGCCAATGATCGCCTTGGTCTCGCGCAGATCATCGTCCTCGATGAAGTCGATCACAGGCTTTCCCGTGCGCTTGTCCTTTCCCTTGTATTCGCCCTCTCGGATCTCGATTACGTCAAGATCCTTGTACTGTCCAGAGCGATATGCGAGCTGGAGTCTGCCGCCCGTCATGATCTGGAACTGTGCCTTGTAGGATTCATAATCCTGCAACTGCGAGTTCCACTTGGAGCCGTAAGGAACCATTGCGTACTCACCGAGCGCGGGAGACGGGGAAAGTTCCAAAGCCTCCCCCTGCAACGCCGAAGAAAGCACAGACGCGGGGTCACACTTCTGCAAGGTGGGATTGGCACTGACCGCCGACACCACAGCCGCGACGAAGCGATTGGCTCTCTTGGTATCTTTGAGCGTGGAATTGATGAGGTTCTGATACGCGGGCGTCTGAATCGCCTGACTAAAGGTCATTTTCTTGTTGCCGCCCTCCTGCTGGGGCGCGAGACTGTTTTTTACTGCCATTTTGCTTCTCCTTTACGCTTTTCCATATTTGATTTTATTTTCCACCAAAAACTCTTTGAGCTTTTGGAGTTGCGACTTGGTGCATTCCACGCGGAATGCGATGGAAACGGTTTCTTCGTCCTCGTCCGTAGATGGCTCTAAAATCGTTTCTACGGGCTTTTGAGGCTCGGGTGTCATATCTGCCCGCGTTTCGGATTTTGGCTTCTCCTGCAAAGCCTGCGACTGTCTCTGTGCCTCGTTTACTTGCTTTTGGATCTTCAAACGCTCGTTGTAAGAGATTGCCGCCGTAAGATCGTGGCACTTGGCATAGTAGTCGAGGAGTGACACCTCAAATTCACTGCCGAGCATCCGAATGGCGCGAACCTCATCCTTGACGCGATCTGCGATCTTCTTAAGCTCGTCCACAATCTTATCGCGCTTGGCGGTTCGGTTCGTCCATTTCGGGTCAAACACACTCTCCCACGGACGATAGCTCAGGTGTTCCTCTCCGATCTCGGTCTCATAGACCAAGCGGAGCGAATTTTCCTTATTGCGCTTTTCGGTTTCCTCAAAGGATTTCACCTGCGCGGCAATCGGCTCGATCACGGCAGTAAATTCCTCAACGAGCTTTTTCACGTCAACCTCAAAGGCTTTCAGCGGCTTGTCCCAGTTCTTTTTCACGTCCTTGCGCTGGGAGTCGATGAGCTCCATCTGCTTGCGGAGATTTGCCAGCGTAGATTTTGCATCGTCCACGGTGTCCTCTGTCACAACGAGGTTTCGATATTTGTCAAGTGCATCGGAGAGCTGACGGCGGACCTCGGCGGCATTGGAAAGGATCGCTGCGGGGAGTGCCGTGATGTACCCATCGTCCACCATGAAGGCGACCTCGCGTACAAAGTGCTGGTCGATGTTCTGCGACTCCTCCAGCGTTTGGAGCGCGGCGGTGATGTCAAGTTCGGTGTTCATCTTTTCCTTCTCACTTTCTGTTTTATCATTTGAAAAATTTCCTTATATGGTTGAACGAGAAATAACACAATGTCTTTCACGGAAAAGATCCCTGCCAAAATTCCCAAAACTATCAATGGAAGCATAAGGATCATCAAAAAAATAGTGAGAGCAATAAAAGCAATGTTCATTTCCCCTTCACCATTCTGTTGTACGCTCTCGCGCAAAGGCTGGAAAGCACACGAGATTCATGCGGTGCTACGCAGGTGTCAAGCTCTGCCTTTTGCGGGCAGGACGCGCACCACGGCATCGCGCCACTCATGTCCTTTCCCATCTTCTCACTCTCGATGTACTTCTTCGCATCAAGCGACTTCTGTCTTTCGGTGTTTTTCATGTTTTCTCCTTTCTTATGTAAAAACTTTCATACCGATTTGCTCACCATCAAAATTGAGCATTTTTTCTTTTGCATCAGTATAGAATTTTCTACTTACCTCAAATCCGTATGCCTTTCGGTTTATCTCGTGTGCCGCGCGAAGCGTGCTTGCACTCCCTGCGCAGGGATCGATCACAACGTCACCCTCATCGGTGAAAATCTCGATCAGGCGTTTCAAGACGTTCACGGGCTTTTGCGTGGGATGAATTTTCGGAATCTCTTTTCCGTCGCGTTTCCACTCAATCCAATCGAAGATCATTCTTCCTGTTCCGCGAATGGGCTTTCCGTCCTCTCCGATCTGTCTGCCATTGTTGAATTTTGGGAGTTTGTCTCGGTAAAGCACAACTGCAAACTCGGTAGCACCTACGATTTTCATATTTGCTTTCAGAACCTGAGCCGAATAGTTTTTGATGAAGAAAAGCGGATAGGAGTTCATAAAGCCGTATTTTTTTCCGTACTCAATGACGGTTGGGATCTGCTCAAACGCGCAGAATACGATCATTGCAGGAGCTTTTCCTTTCTCTTTCGGCTCCTTGATCAAGAGCCTACTGCAAAAGTGCATATACTCGGCAATCTTGAAATCGCCATCCCCATTGAAGAAAGCCGCCTTTGCGTGCTTGCTTTCTCCGTTTTTGTTATCGCCTCCCTCGTACCACATCGGATTGCTACCGTAAGCATTTACTCCAATGTTGTACGGAATATCCGCAATCACAAGCTGGGCTTTCTGAATGCCGTACCGTTTGTAGTTTTGAAAATTATCGTGATAAAGTTCACAGATCATTTTTTGCTTCTTCCTTTCTGTTTTCAAATCCGAATCACAACAGGCGGTTGTCTGTCGGACTCGATGTACCTCCAAAATTTTGTTACTTCGTCCTCGACGTATGACATGTCCGCGCGAACCTCGTCGGCTTCGATGTTGTATTCTCTGGTTTCGGCGGTGCTGTCGGGGAATCGCAACTCTGCCGACAACACCAAGAAATCAAATTGCGTGATGTTGAGCTGATCTACCACCTGGCAAAAGTAGTTATTCGGGATTCTTCCCTCCCATTCCTCCAACGCGCGTTTGGATTGAATGAGCGCGGTTTTGCACTCCCAAACGCCGCGCTTTCCATCGGAGATCCGAACCAACTCGCCGTCGAGGGTGCAGGTCATGTACGGCTTTTCTCCGTGGTGGTAAACGAGGAACGGCTTGTACTCCACCTTGTAGTCACGCCGATGCTTCAAAGCAAACAACGCTCGAAGATGCTCCTCGGCTTCCGTCCCGTAGGAAACGCGCTCGTCCTCGGAAATATCGTCTGGAGACTTGCGCCCCGTCTTTTCCTGCCAAAGATCCAGCGGTGACTTGTAGGACGCTTGTCCCAAGATGATCGCAACCTCCGATGCGCCGATGCTCTTGGAGCGTCCGGCAAGCCAATCCTCACGGTCCTTGTACTGAACCGTCGTCGGCGGTTTCCTGTGAAACGGTCTTACCACGGCTCCTCCCGCTTCTTTTCGATCTCGATCGCCGCGCCGACAAAGCAGAATAGCAATCGGAACGTAATTCCAAAGAGGAACGCGTCCTCGGTGCTTTGGTAGGATGCCTCCGCCGAGAGCTTTCTTCTCCCTCGGCTCCCGTGCTTTCCGCACATCAGATGAAGGCACCCGAGCTTCTTATGCTTCAAAATATTCCCTCCCTTCAGAACGGCAGATCGTCTCCGCCGCTTTGGTTGAATTGCGGCACGTTGCTTTTTGCAAACGCGGGAGCATCGTAGGTGGTGCTGTCCGCGTTCGCGCGTGCCCCACTGTAATCCTTCAGGGGAACGATCTCGTCAACGACGATCCGCGTTACGTATTTTTGATTTTCGTCTCGGTCGCGGTAATCGTCGATATGAAGTTCGCCCGAGATCATCAAGCGATCTCCCTTTCGGAAATAGCGGCAAAGATAATCCGCGTGATGCCGCATAGCGGTAAAATTGATAAAATCGACATCCTGCTGCCCATCCTTGGCATACTTGCGCTTCACCGCGATCCGCGTCTCACAGATCTGGGTTCCGTTCATCGTCATCTTCAATTCGGGGTCGTATACCAGATTCCCCAGCAGCAAGACCTTATTGTACGTGTTCGCCACGTCATACCTCCTTTTTCATTGCACGTAAAATCCGATCTCTACCATGCAGTTGTCGCAGATGACCGTATCGTCGTCAATCTTGTACGCGTAGTCACCCACACGTATCTTGTACCTGCAACGCTTGCAAACGTAAAGAACATCGAGCTTCTCAATATAGTTCGGACAAGCCGATGGGCAGAAATCCTGCCTGCATTGGTCACACATCCTTATGTTCCTTCCCTTAATAATTTTTCGATCATACTCTTCATGGATCGAGCAAGACTTTCGCAATCGCCCTGCGAAAGGTGATTTTGGTAGGACTGAAATGAGGTTTTTAGTACCTCCTCGGACCTTTTACCTTTCGACACAAGCAATGCCATTCTTCTGTATTTTCTTTGAGCGTTTCGCTTGTTTTCGTTTCGGACTTTTCGCACAATCTTGCCGTCGCTCGTCAGATAGGTGTGAAAACCAAGATAGTCCAGCCCATTTTTGATCGGTGCGATCTGCGTTTTTCCATTCAGCGTAAGATCAAGCGTTTTCAAATACTCCGTGATGATTTCAAGGCAGTTTTTTAGATACTCTTTGCTTGGATGCAGTAAATAAAAATCATCCATATACCGCCCGTAAAATTCAATCCCGAGTTCTCTTACAATCAGCTTATCCAATCCATCCAAATAAAGGAGCGCAAGACCTTGATTGATCTGATTGCCAAGCGGAAGCCCTTTTCCATTGGTACTATCTATAAACAAATGGCATAGCCAGCATATATCGGAATCGGAGCCAAAATAATAATCCACCGTATCCTTCATCTGCTCATGGGAAATGTTATAGAAAAACTTGGATATATCGCATTTGAGAACGTAACCATTCCGTTCATACCTTTGGTAGAATCTTTCCATGTGAAAAGATAGCCGATCAAGTCCGAATAGCGTCCCCTTGCCGATCTGTCCAGCGCAGTTATCGTACAGAAAAATGCGTTGGAGTTTCGGTAGAAGTACGTTGTCACATAGACTGTGCTGCACGACCTTATCCTTGAATGAGGTCGTCTGAATCAACCGTTCCTTTGGCTCGTAAACCTTAAACTCATGATATGGAGATATTTGATAGGTTTTGCTCTTTAGCTGATCGATAAGAATATTGATTCCCTCAATCGGCATCATTCCAAATTTTGCCGAGCTTTTCTTATACCCCTTCCCACATTTGGATTTGCGGTAGGCTCGGTACATATTTTCAAAGTCGATCACTTTCTCAAAATCGGTCATGCAGTACAGTCCTTTTTGTTTATCTTTTTCCAAAGAAAGGTTGCGTGTTCTTTCGATGTGGTGCGCTGATTTCGGATGTTTCCTACTCTGTCTGGCTTTCCACCGATACGGGCGAACCCCCATGTTGTCGTTGTTGTAGTTGTCGTTGTTGATGTTGCCGCGCGGGGAAACGCAAAAAAATACAACTCGCAACCTATTTGCTATTTATTTCCTTTCGGACGTTCTCCATGCAATCGAAAGGAATTTCACATCGGAAACCATTTTTGTCCAGTAAGCCGCAGACTCCGGTGAAAGGAGCTGCAAGTTCATAGAAAGTTCAATGTAAAAAATAAGTTGATTGCATTTCGTGATGGCTTCTGTAATCATTTCGCAACGTCTGGCTTTTTGCGTTTGATTGTTCACAGAATTTGCTTCCAACAGGGTATCGTAAATATCAAGGCTTTTTTTCTGCATTTGATCTACCAACGAGTGCCTATACTTTTTAGGGTATCGATTGCAGTTTGACGTCAACTTAAACGTATGTACTGCAAGTTCCTTTGCCTTGATAATTACCCTCAAATCATTATCTGCCATTTTTACTCGTCGGAAGATTCAAAGATAGCAGAGGAAAAGATCCAAAACGGGCGAACCCCCATGAAGTCGATGAAGTAGTAGACGAAGTTGACGTAGCCGCGCGGGGAAACGCAAGCAATCCAATCATCATCGGTATATTCGCTCGTTTCCCATGGAGTAGAAAGCCAAAACCAATCCGTTAAGGGATACTTTGCAAAAATGCTTCGGTTGCTTCTGTAAAAATCGAATGTAGGGAGGCTGACCTTCGATCTCAATACACCGTGCTTCCGAGAACCATCCACAGAGATCAAATCGGTTTCAAATTCCAAGACATTCTCTGCACCGATCTCGCGCTCAATTTCGGGCAGATATTCTCCCAACACCCTTTTGAGAATGTCGCTTTTGGAAAGGTCATTGGTTGGTCCGAACCGAGACTTAAACAGAAAATCCTTTTGCACCGCAGCAATTCCGCCCTGGCACTCACCGAATCGGATAAATTCGTACTTTCCGATTTTGAACGTTTCTCCGATTTTTGCTTTGATTTTTTCCATTTTGCTTCTCCTTTTTAGTTTTTTCAAGATTCAAAGATATTGGATTTCAAGATAAGAAACGGGCGAACCCCCAAGTTGCCGTCGACGTAGCCGTAGTCGAAGCAGCCGCGCGGGGAAACGCACTTGACAAGCGTTGAACTTTCGTGCCTCGGAGTGCTCCACGGTGTCACCAACCACCAGTATTTATACAGCCGATCCAAATCAAGAATGTCAACGTAACGGCGATAAAGATCGGTCGTAAGAAGCGAGCACTTTTCGCTGATCTTTCCATAGTCGCGCAACCCATCATCGGAAGTGAGGTCCACCGTATGTTCTACGATATTTTCCTCTCCAACGATTGCGGCAATCTCCGCAGCAAACTCACGGCAGACCTTCTGTGCGTTGCTTCCTCGGAAATCGTTGTTGGCTCCGAACTTGACGTTCTCTTTGTAAAGAGATTTCAAGAGCAGCGAGACCGTATCCCCGGATTTCTCAAGAACGAGAAATTCGTATTTGCCGATACGTGCGATCGTCTCCCCCCTTTCGTTCTGCTTGGTGTAAAAACGGTCCTTCACGCCAAGTGCCTTTTTGATCTCGGAGAGCTTGTCCTCCTCGATCTCGATCTTTTTGCCATTCAGGCAGATGTAGTTTTTGGTTTTCATGATTTTTCCTCCGTGTATTTCTTTTTGAGTTCGGCATAATCTTTTTCGGTCAAGACGATAATGTTTCGGCATCCGTCAAAAAGGAAATCTGCATAATTGTTCTCAATCTCCTCAAAAATCTCCCTCGCAACCTCGCTCTTTGGTGCGACATCGGCGGCGGGCAATTTACTGATTTCGTCTGCGGATGCAAAATTTCCGTTGCAAAAAGATAGCGGATATTTTGCTACGCAATTCTCTCGCAAATGCTTTATTGCTTTATCCGCATCAATATATCGTGCCATATCATTCTCCTTTCTCCCCCGCTTTTGGCTTTGGTTTGTATAAAACTTTTACACCATTCATACAGTTAATGGCTTTTTTGACTCCTAAACAACACACATAATGAAATCCATTCTCCGAAATAATCACTCTGCTGTTGTAGCACGATTGGCATAAATGCGGTACCATATCACTCACCGCCTTTCAACACTCATAAGCAACCGCAACAAATGTATTAAGGTCACCAACTCTAATAAACATTGTTCCGTAGTAATCATCTCCGCAATATCCTGTGTGCTGATTAACAAAATACGGGATTTCTTCATCCATACATCTTCCGTCATCACTTAACAATTCGTCTTTATCGGTGAAAAGTTTCCCGTTTTCCATTTTGCAATTATAATAAATGCCGACAACGCCCCACGATGATAAATCTTCAAAAAACTCACTTTTTCCAAGTGTTTCTTTGATGTTTTCTAATTCCTTCATAAGGTCACCCATCTTTTTTAGCAATCTTAATGTTTTGTTTGTTGTCATTCCGCTCCTCCTTTCATCTTCGGTGGTTCGGGGAACGGCATCCAATGGGTAGCTTCTACCATCTCATCATCGTTCAACCACTCAAAATGACTATGAAAATAATACGCTTCTCCTACGTTCCCGTACTTATCACATACGATTATAAATTTACGATTATCTGGCAACCTCTCCTCAACGCTGATCCACTCCCCCTCACTCCGCTTGCTATACCCCATCTTGCAAAGATGCTTTGCGGTCTTTTCCCTGTCGAGGATGAAGTGTCCCGATTCCTCGTCAAAGTCCCAATGCTCCGCTTTTTGCAGGTCGGTTGCCATCTGCTTAATCTTCTTTTCCATCTGTTACACCCTCCCGACAAGGAATCCTATGATAAGACCTATAATCAAGCCTAAAAAGCAAAATATAAACTCGTTCGTCATAAAATCCTCCTCACCCCACCATCACGTCGTGAAGCTCCGCCATGTCGGATATGCGCCTTTTGCAGCATTCCGGCAGATTTGCTCGCACTAATGCCTCTGCGACCGCCGGGCATACAGCATTTCCGCATCTTGCGACTTGGTCTGCTCTTGTGATCGGATTTCCGTTCACGTCCTTGTCAATGATGTAATCGTGCGGGAAGCCCATCGCATCGTAAAGCTCGCGCGGTGTCAGCATCCGCAGACCAATGTCCGAAATGAAATACCAGATCCCGCGAATATTCAAAAGAAGGATCTCATCGTCCGCGAGATTATAGCCGCAATACTGATTGAGCATTTTTCGGATCTCGCTCCAATATCCAAGGTCTGTTTTACCGTCCCACTTGACAATCTTCGTGCGAACGTCGGCAAACTGTCCATCCCGCGCGGTCACGGTCATCAGAGGATCGGACGGATGCTGACCCTTGTCCTTACCCTTGAAATGTGCAAGGTGTGACAGGACAATCGAATTATGATCTACAGCCGTAACGGTAGGTGTCGGATCGTTTACATCAGAGCCATCAACTCCCGTGAAAAATTTGGACAGGAAGGCAGTAGTCACACCCTCACGCTCCATCGTCGTGATGGTTGCAAGAGGTTCCTCGGTAGAGTGATAATGCCCCTCGCCACTAAAATACTGCGTCAACCAAGCGGCGCCAAGTGCCTCTCGGTCCTTTGCTGTAATGGTCTGCGCGGGATCACGAATATCAATTCCGTCTCTTGCGTTTCCGTAATACTCGGAAAGGAATACAGAGGAAAGCCCATAGCGATTCGCCGCGTCAACCGTCTGGATTGGCTCGTCCAGCTTCTGTCCTCTGTGTTCCTTTGCGCTCTGCTCGGTGTGATACTGGATCAGACTCGGCGCAACAAGGATGTTTCTTCCGCCTGTTGTGACCGTCGGCACAGGCTCGTCCATTCCGTGCGGTGCGTTCCCTGCGTTGTTACAGATCGCATAGGGCGTCACCAATGGTTCAACCACCATCTGCGCCCCAACCCCTGTCACAGTGTTTACGGGATCATTCATGTCAGTTCCACTCGCGTTTGAGTGGTTGTGCATATGATATGGCGTCATAAGAGGATCGCAAGCGTACTGTTTCGTGCTGGATACTACCGTGGAAAGTGGCTCCTTCATATCATGCACGCGCGGAGCTTGTCCTTTGTTTTCACCATAGCCAACAGGAACAATAAACGGCTCCGCGCTCTTTATAACGAACTTGTCAAGCCCCCGTGCAATTCTTCGGAGAGTGTTTTCCTTGAGAGGACGCATAGCATTGATACCGTACTGCTCCTTAATCTCCTTCTTGCTCGCAAAGATCGAAGGACACGGAAGGGAGAAGTCGATCACTTCCGCAGCGGATCTCCATGGCTTCAACTTTCCACTCTTGACCTCCTCACTGTCTCTCGGCGCGTGTGTGCGTTCAGGGAAAACGATGGGTCTGCCATCGCAACGGGCGACAAGAAGGAATCGTGTGCGAATGGTTGGTGCTCCGAGATCAGCCGCACAGATCTTTCGGGTCTCCACCTCGTACCCGAGATCTTCCAACTGCGAGATAAACTTTCTGTAGGTCTGCCCCGCCTTTTTCTTAACTGGTTTCCCCTTACGCACGGGTCCCCATGTCGTAAACTCGGGAACGTTCTCCAGCATGATTACATCGGGACGAACCTCAGCCGCCCATTTGAGGGCAACCCATGCAAGCCCACGAATTTTCTTGTCTACAAGCGCGGAACCCTTGGCACGGGAGAAGTGCTTGCAATCGGGCGAGAACCACGCGAGGCGAACGTGGCGACCACGCACGGCAGTCTTGGGATCGACCTGCCAAACATCTTCTATGTAATGTTCCGTAAACGGATGGTTCCGTTGGTGCATCATAATTGCGGCTTCGTTGTGGTTGATAGCCACGTCCACAGGATGACCCGTCGCCATCTCTATGCCCGTAGACGCTCCGCCACCCCCGGCAAAGCTATCCACAAAGCAATCGTCAAATATTCCGTATTGATAACTCATTGCTTCTTTCTCCTAAAATTTAATTTTCAGCACCTCTCCAAGCTATCCACAAATTCAAAGGGATAGCCGCCGTCCCCGAGGATGGAAAGATGCTCCTTAACAAACGCCTCTTGCTCCTCTTTGGTTTTCATGCGACCATTCGCGCGATAGATACGCTTCCATGAGCCTATCCAGCACAGGATCTCGTCGGCGGTTGCTCCATTCTCCGCAAGAGCGACCGCGCCGTAGAGGATCCACGTCTTTTGCATCTCGACTTCTTCCCTGTCTACCTGCTGATTGATGAGAGTATTGGATGCGTCGGCAAACGCTTTCCGTATCATTTCCTGTGCCGAAGGCTTGAGATCATCCCAATCCTTCGGCAATCTCGCTTTCAAGCTCATGCGGTTTCCTCCGTTTCCAACATGGAGTTCCCGCGATTCCATTGATCTACCGCATCTCGGACGGACGATCCAATGGAGGACTTCGCGCGGCATCTCGGGCATTGAATCAGATAACCATGGTCCAATCCAAGATAAACGCTATCGGTCATTCTCAAGCGGTCGTATCCGCACACTTGACACGGATTCAGTTTCACTCGTTTCATTGAAACGTCCCCCAGCCGTTGACGTCCCCCAAAAGCTCACAAACGTTGGCTATGTTCGTCGGCGTCGGCTTCCTCTCGGACAGCAGCACCTTGTGCGGTCTGCCCTGTGCTGGATCGCACGCGTAAAACGCAACGGTCCGAGCGTCGCACTCAAACATCCGTTTTCCGTCCTTATTCTTGGTGATGAGTACGTGATAAGGCGCGTCCTTGTGGTAAACCGGTGGTAAACCATTGGTTGCCTTTTTCTCAGCCGTAGTATTCATGCCAAGCGATCTCTTGATGATTGCGTTTACGTTCAACGCCTGAATGATGTATTTTGCTACGTCCTCGTTGGTGCTGACTTCGATTCCGATAGGAGTCTGGTTCAGAATATCCTCCAGCTCCTCCACCGTGAAATCGTATTTGTTTTCAACTGCGATCATTTTGCTTCTTTTTACCCCTTTCGTTTGGTTTTTGATGTTTTATCCTCAATCCGCAAGATGGTCGCTGAAGCTGCGATTGAGTGCCGCTTCAAACATATCATCTGTGTCAAATGAGTTTCCGAGTTCTCCAGCAATCGGAATATTGCTTTTGGGAACGCCTTTTTTTGTCTTTTCCCATGTAATGATAGCCGCTTTCCAGCTTTTCATTTTGTTTCTTCCTACGTACCACCCCTTGGATTCGTAAAAAGCGTAGAATGCTTCTGCGTCAACCGCATTATTGCGTTCCCTACAGTATGCCTTGATCTCATCCAAGGACGGAACCACAAAGCGACTTCGCTTTTCTTCCTCCTCTCCCCTTGGGGGGGATTGGGGGGGAATATTAGTATTGGATTCTGTATTCGTATTGGATTGTATTGGATTATAGCCGCAATCTGCGGCAATTTGCGGCAGATTGTCAAAGTCAGAAAAAAATGCGGTTTTTTCGCGCGTATCTTCTTCTGATTTTTGCTCCGCTGGTGCCGGGAATTTAGGCTTAACGTCTCTTATTCTTTGGTGCTTGCCCCAAGTCGGGAACAAAAAGTAGGGCTTCCCGTCAATCTCGTAGAGGGAAACGCAGCCTTTTGCCGCCAAACCGTGAAGTGCGCCATCAATATCTTTAAGCGAAACTCTGTCACGCAACGGAAAAACCCGTCCTTTAATGATTGCGGGGCGGGCATCACCTCTCCCTGCATCATCTGCTTGTGTAATCAATCCTATCCACAGCCGAAATTCAAAATCCGTAAGAGCCGATATTCGATCACTATCGCAAAGGCTCTCTTTTATAATTCTGTTCGGCATATTTTATTGTCCTTCCTTTGCCTTTTCCCCTTTCAGCCTGACCTCCACAAGATAGTCAGGCATATTCCAATTTACAACCTTCACGCGATCCAGTAATACCTGAATCGTGGAATTGGCTCTGCGCTCGTGCAGCACCAAGGACCAGATGCAGATGCCGCGCGCGTTTTTGGTGTAGACCAAGCTATGCGCGTAATAGATCCGTCCATCGTACTCGCACAGAGCCGACGTTTCAATGGCGAGCGACGCTTCCCTTAACGTCAAGAACCGTCACCCCCTTATACGCAGACGCTTCGGCGCGACGCAGTTTCAACCGAATCGAGTGTCGTGCTTCGCTTACGTTTGTTCGGAAAATACCGATAACCGGGATCGTTCGGGTCAATTCCCATGATGTCGAAATAGTCGAGCATATGGATCATTCCCTCCATGTTCATGCGGAGCCAACCGCGCTGGACACGCAACTGGGATTTCCAGTTTTGGATCATTTGGCAAGCGGTCCCGTACTGCTTGTCGTAAAGCTCCATAATGTCTGTGATATGCAAGGCTTCTTTTGAAAAGATCTCCTCGCGTCGTTTGTAATCCACGCTAATCCCCCTCTCCCGTGGCATATTTGAAGATGAGACCCTTTACCGTTTTGCATTCCCCACGGCAGCATTTCCGCACGGAAATGTCGGAAACGTTCTGATGCTTGGCGGCTTGCTTTGACGAGGTGTATCTGCCTATGTAATTGCCATCAATGTCAAACACAAGCACGGGCTTGGTAGCGTATCGTTTTTCCTCCAGCTCCTCGGCAGCCCTTTCCGCCTTGAGCATACAGGTCCAGCTGCAAAGCTTTACCTTGTTATGAACATAGAGATGAAACGGTGCGGGAATGAAATTCTTGCCGCAAACGGGGCAACGATGGTCCATAAAGAAGGATTCATGCTCACAATCCATAGCGATCCCTCCCCTGTCCCGAAAGGTCCAGGATTCCCGCATCAACGGCTTCCCGTCGCCAATCGCAATCCGCGCCGACGAGCGTGGCAATCAGATTGAAGAAAAAGCCGAAAAACCTTTTCATGTAATCGCCCCCCTGATCCGCCAAACGGCTTCGGTTGCGTTGGAATGCGTGGCGGTTCTGCGTCCGCACGTCTCGACGATCCCGACGTCCTTCATCTCGGTAAGCCTGGGGGCGACGAAATTGCGGTTGAAATACGGGATCAGACCGACCTTAAC
>JAZQXS010000160.1:0-10322 GCA_045633025.1 Eubacteriales bacterium
CATTCGGCGACGCGATGTTCATACAGTAAAAGAAAATTCTACGGTAGGGGCGACATGCCGAGCATGCTCGGCGGTTCGCCCGCGGGCGTTCGCAGGACGCCCCTACGGAAGAAATTCCACGATGTTTGTGCAACATAACCAATCGGTAATTTCTTATACAGCATCAGCTTTGCGGACGCGATGTTCATACAATGAAAGATAATTTTCATTGTAGGGGCGACATGCCGAGCATGCTCGGCGGTTCGCCCGCGGGCGTTCGCAGAACGCCCCTACGATTGTCTTATATCTTATATCGCGTACACATCGGCGACGCGATGTTTATAGAATAAAAGAAAAGGCTATCCGTAGGGCGGGGGCTTGCTCCCGCCGAAGGAATCCCAAAGAACGATAAGCGGCGGCACCAAGGCACCGCCCTACACAGAAAGGACCCCACCATGAAAAACACGATTTGCCAACTTAACTCTGTCACCGGCGGCCAGATGAACAGCTACGTCGTCACCACCGCCGACGAAAAGATCATCGTCATTGACGGCGGCTACCGTGACGACGCTGAAAATCTTCTTGCCCATCTTCGTGAAGTTTCGGGATGCGAGATCCCCCACGTGGATGCCTGGTTCATGACCCACGCTCACGGCGACCACATCGACGCCTTCAACGAGATCGTGGAGAAGCACTGGGACAAGCTGACCGTTGGGAAGATCTACTACAATTTCCCCTCGGTTCAGTACCTCTGCCGTGAGCCCGGCTACGGCCGATGCATCCTGGATTTCAACCGCCTTCTCCCCCGCTTTGCCGACAAGATCGAAATTGTCTACCAAGGCGACGAGTACGACGTGGGAGAGGCGCATTTTGAAATTTTGTATTCCCCCAACGGCGAGCTCCGCGGGTACATCAACGACACCTCGGTGGTGTTCATGATGACCTTGGGCGGTAAGCGGATGCTGTTCCTCGGTGACGCCGAGCCCGCCGAGGGCGAGCGGCTCCTGGCCCTCTACAAGGGAAGCGGCAAGCTCAAGGCCGACTACGTCCAAATGGCCCACCACGGCCAGGGGGGCGTCAGACGGGAGGTCTACGAGGAGATTGCCCCCACCGCCTGCTTCTGGTGCGCCCCCGATTGGCTTTGGAACAACGACGCGGGCGGAGGCTTTAACACCCACTGCTTCCAAACCGTCATCGTCCGCGGCTGGATGGAGGAGCTGGGGGTCGGGGAGCATTACGTTTTGATGAACGGGACCCAGAAGGTGGAGATTGGCTAAGGACGAAACTGTGGGGTGAGCACTCGGAAAAATGCAGAAAAAAGCACGCGAATGTATTGACAAATGATATAAAATAGCGTATAATATAAGCGAAAGGTGGTGCAAAATATGGCTCAAACAAGCGTGAACATCCGTATGGACGAAGAAACCAAGAAAGCATTTGATAAGTTTTGCGACGAGATCGGCCTGTCTGTCAGCGCGGCTTTCAATATTTTTGCGAAAACCGTCGTCCGAGAGCAGAGGATCCCCTTCGCTTTGTCTGTAGAGACACCGAATGCCGAAACGGTTGCGGCGATGAATGAATACTACGAAATGAAAGCCCATCCCGAAAAATACAAGCGGTACGCCAGCTTTCAGGAGGCCGTGGACGAGGTGCTGAATGAAGCTTGATCTGGTACTGTCTAACCGCTTTAAAAAGGATTTGAAGCTGATCAGTAAACGCGGGTATGATCTGGGGCTGTTGAACGCGGTGGTTGAAAAACTGGCCAGCGGTGTTCAATTGGAAGAAAAATACAGGGATCATTCCTTGACAGGGAATTATGTTGGTTTCAGAGAATGTCACATCCTGCCCGATTGGTTATTGATCTACCGGATCGAGGAATCTGAAATCATCCTGTTCCTCTCACGAACAGGCTCCCACAGTGACCTGTTTTGAGAAGTTATCGTGAATCGTTGATCACAAAAAGAGGTAAAATGCTATGACCACTTCCCAAAAACCCCGCATCCTCGCTGTGGTTGGCTGTACTGCAAGCGGCAAGACCTCCCTGGCCGTGGAGCTGGCCAAGCAACTGAACGGCGAGATCGTCTCCTGCGACTCCATGCAGATCTACAAGGGGATGAATATCGGCACCGCTACCCCCGACGAGGACGAGCGGTGTGGGATCCCCCATCATTTGATGGATTTCGTAGACCCCACCGATCCCCGAGGGTACTCCTGCGCTGATTATGTCACCGATGCAAGACGCGCCGTTGCGGATATTGCGCAAAGAGGGAAGCTTCCCATCCTCTGCGGCGGGACAGGGCTGTATCTGGATGCGTTCCTGCGGGGCGGTAGCTTTGAGGTCACCGATAGCGACCCGACGCTCCGCGCCGAGCTGTGCGCTTTGGCTGAGCGGGAAGGGAATGACGCGCTCCACGCTCTTCTGCGGGAGTTGGATCCCGCGGCCGCCGAGGCGATCCATCCCAACAACGTCAAGCGTGTCGCTCGCGCCATTGAGATCTGCCGGGTCACGGGGCGCAAAAAGAGTGAGCTTGACCGAGAATCCCGCGAGCCGGAATGCCCCTACGACGCCACGGTGATCGGCTTGCAGTATCATGATCGTCAGATCCTCTATGACCGCATTGACCGCCGCGTGGATATCATGTTGGAGCAAGGGCTGGTGGAGGAGACCCGGCGTTTGCGCGAGGCGGGGGTTTTTGAAGCCTGCCGAACGGCCGCCCAAGCCATTGGCTACAAGGAGCTGTTCCCCTATCTGGATGGGGAGGCTACGCTGGAGGCCTGCGTGGAATTCTTGAAAATGTCCACCCGCCGCTATGCGAAACGTCAGCTTACATGGTTTCGCGCGAAGCCATACGTGCAATGGGTGGATTGCGATGCCGTTGCCGATGGCGTATCAATTGTAAAAAAATTTGAAGAGATTGTAAACAATGCGAAAACCCTCTTTTAATAGGAGGGTTTTTGTGCTATACTATGGGTTGTAGTTTATAATTGGGATAGGTATATCGATATACCGAATACACAGGATAGTATATATTATGTTCTTATATTTCGTACTCAAATATTTTAAACGACCGGAGGAGCCGCCCAAGCACGAAGGCCCAAGCAACGAGCCGAGGGGACTCGGCGGCGCGCTGTCGGATATGCAAGCGCTGGCAGATCGGCTTCCTGTGGTTCCCGATAAGGTAGCCCGTAAGCTGGCAAAGGTGCCGCAACCGCCCAAGCTCAAGAAAAACAAAAGGCGCGCGCAAGCGTTGTTCCATATAGGCTTTGTTCTGCTCATGTTGGGGGTCATTGCGTTTGCTGTCTATCAGGTGGGAAGTCACGTTACGGTGGGGCTGAATACCCTGCGAACCCAAGAGATTCTGGATAAATCATACGTTTCCTTGGAGCTGTACGTATTCCGCGACGAGGAATGGTTGGTTGTCGAGGGGAGTGATACCTACTTGTATGACGTCCCGGACGGAAGCCGTGTCGGTGTTGGTCATTCCTTGGGAACAGCCTACGTTGTGGGCGATGAAAGCGCTTCGGCTGAACTGCAACAGCGGCTCAATGCCTACGGGGAACAGATGGAAATGCTGGCTTCATTGGGCGGATCGGGCACGCCTGCCGACGCGCGAAACGCCGCCGAGGCGGTGGATCGTGATTACCTGGATCTTCTCAAGGCCGCCGAACGGGGCGATATCTCCGCTGTGGAAGGATACGCCTCCGGTATGCAGGAAGGGCTTGGCCGTTATGCTATTCTGACCGGCGTTGCGGGGGGACAGTCTCTCGAAGCGCTGAAGCGGGAGCAGGAAGCCTTGGTTGCCGGACTGTCTGCGGGGACGGAAATGATCGCCGAGCAGAGCGGGTACTTCTATTACCATTACGATGGCTATGAAGCCTTGTTTGATCCCGAAGCCGTTCTGTCTATGACCCCCGCCGATTTCACGGCGCTCACCCTGGAGGAGGCGGTTACGGCGCCGCAGGGAACCGTGGGTAAGATGGTATACGATCCTACATGGTACGCGGCGGCATACGTTCCGCTGTCCGACGAGGCGCTGGAGGTGTTCCAGCGAGGCTATGCCGACGGAACCACCTATACGATGCGGGTGACTGATGGCGCGGATGTCGAGCTGGATATGACCATTATTCGGATGGTTCCCGACGAAGGGGGCGCTTTGCTGGTGTTCCGTTCGCAGGATATGCCGAAGGGCTTTGATTTCCCCCGCAGCTTTACTGCGGAAACCGTATCGTTGCAGGTCAGCGGCTATCGGATCCCCTCTGAGGCTGTGGTCTCCCTCACATCCCGTAAGACCGGGGAGACGGTGAGGGGGGTATACATCCTGGCCGGTAACGTGGTGGAATTTCGCAAGATCAATATTCGCGTAGCCCGTGACGGATACATCATCGCGGATACCTACGAGGATATGATGGCCTATCGCGATGGACTCTCCGACGAGGAAAAGGAGCAATTTACCGCCGATGGATGGAGCTATCTCGGCTTGAATGATAACATCATTACAAGCGGAAACGAGCTTTACGAGGGAAAGGTGATCGGGTAGATGACGCTTTCCCGATACATATTATAACGACTAAAGAGAATCATAATCATCATAAGTAAGGAGATCGGTATGGATTATACCTATCTGAATCATAATCTGGAGCGCGTTAAGGACGAGCTGAATCGAGCCTGTGTGGCAGGCGGGTATGACCCGGCGGGAGTCCTTCTTACGGCGGCCATCAAATCGGCCGACGTGGAGGAGATCAACTACCTGCACACCGTCCTGGGTGTACACCACGTGGGTGAAAATCGGGTACAGCAGCTTCTGGAACGCTATGACAAGCTGGAGCGGGAGGGACTTTCCATCCACTTTATCGGTACGCTGCAAACCAATAAAGTTAAGTATATCATTGATAAAGTGGATATGATCCAATCCCTGGATTCCGAGAAGCTTGCAAAGGAGATCGAAAAGCAGGCCGCAAAAATTGGCCGTGTGATGGATGTGCTGATCGAGATCAATTCCGGCAGCGAGATCAGTAAGAGCGGAATTGATCCCGAGAACGTACGGGAGTTTGCGCGCAAGCTGGTGGGCGGTGATTACCCGCATATTCGGTTGCGCGGCTTCATGACCATGGCGCCGAAATCCACCGAGGAGGAATACCGCGCTATTTTCGGAGGCGTTCGTGAGCTTTGCCGATCCATTTGGGCGGAGCTTCCCATGGCGGGAGAGCGGATGGAGCTTTCCATGGGTATGTCAGAATCCTATATACCGGCCGCCGCAGAAGGGGCGACCATGGTGCGCGT
Source organism: Eubacteriales bacterium (assembly GCA_045633025.1). Taxonomy (GTDB): domain Bacteria; phylum Bacillota; class Clostridia; order Oscillospirales; family CAG-272; genus CAMEON01. Next base: position 5,261 of record JAZQXS010000160.1, read on the forward strand.
GGGACGGGGGCTTTTCGTAAAGGAAAATTCAGAACCCGCCGCAAACGCATAAGATACCCGTCTGTCGGACGGCGCGGATGATAATTACACGAATACATAAAGCAGAGGAGCAACCAATATGAAGAATTTTTTCAGAAAACTGAACAAGGGTCAGGATTTGGAGCAGGATGACCTGAATCTGGACTACGGCGATTTCTATACCGGCCGGGACAACCGCGGAGATTCCCAGCGGCAGGACGATTTCGAAGAGCCCAAAAGACGATATGATGAGCCTCGATATGATGAAGTACGCCGTGAAGAGCCTGCGCGGGATCGCAGCGCCGGCGGATATTACGATGTACCGAAAAACACCCGCGGCGGCTACGAGGAGCCTGATTTCAACAGCGATCACGCGCGCTACTACGATGCAGAGCGTCCGGCCGACCGAGCTGCGGCTGAACGTCCCGTGGAGCGCGTGGTGGAACGCCCTGCGGAGCGCTCCACAGAGCAGGTCACCGCGCGTGAAGAGGGCTTTGTGAAGCCCCGTGAAGTCTGGCAGGAGGCCGATGCGCCCGGTTACCGCCCCGCTCAGCCGGAGGCAGAGGTTGCCCCCGCCCCCGCGGCCACGCCCGTGTTTACACCCGCTCCGGCTCCGGAGTATCTGTACTTTACGCCCTCCACATACCGCGATTGCCGAGAGGGAATCGTAAAGGGCATGGCCAGCGGTCACGTGGTGGTCGTTCGTCTCCGCAAGCTGGATGCGAACGACGTGTTGCGTCTCTTTGACTACATGATGGGCGCGGTTTTGGCTCTGGAGGGTGAGCTGGTTCGCCCCGCCGCTTCGACCGTGGTCATGGTTCCCAAGGATGTGGAGTTCAACGAGGACGAGCTGGAGCCCGACGAGGGCGAGGAGCTTGCCTATGAGGGGGACGAGTCCGAGGAGGAATACGATGACGAGGAATACGAAGAGGATTCCTATGAGGACGGCGAGTACGGCTCCTATGACGAAGACGAAGAATACGACGAGGAATATGACGAGGAGTCCGAGGAGGAGTACGACGAAGAGGGAGAGTACGACGAGGACGAATATGATGAGGAATACGACGAAGAATATGATGAGGAATATGAGACCGAGGAGGATGACGAGCAGAATGCGTGATGCGCTCGCTCTTTCGCCGGCTTGGTATGCTACTCGGAAAGGAGCTTGCCTATGACAACGGCCATCTATGTACTGGTACAGAGTATCCTGATCTTCATAGATATTCTGTCCGTCGCGATGCTGGCTCGCGCTGTCTTGAGTTGGTTTACCATGGGTGAGCAAACCAAGCTGGGAACCTTCATGTACGTGGTCACGGAGCCCATCATTATGCCCATTCGCGCTCTGTGTAACCGCTTCGGCTGGTTTCAGGGGTTCCCTCTGGATATGCCTTTCCTGTTGACCATGGTGTTGTTGTCCTTCGCAGGGATCTTCCTGCAGGCGGCGCTCGTATGAGTCACTGCGCATCATGGCAGAGCGAGGATATTCGCCTCCTGCTCGCTCGCATAGATGATCTTTGCCGCAGAGGCGAACGCGGAGAGGCGGCCATGGGCTCGTATCTGACTCCGCGGGAGGCGAAATACGCGGCCGCGCATCTATCCGCCCGTATTCGCGCCGGAACGGCGCTTTTGTGGGGCGGATATGAGGAGGCCGAACGGGTTCGCGTTCTTATCCTGCCCGATTATACCGAAGGCTTATCCGATCCCGCGCGACTGGCGGTTGACCCTATACCCGCGTTGCGTGAATCGGGACTGGACGAGCTGGCCGATACCCTTGCGGAGGCTTTTTGCGTGATCCGCATCCGCGGCTCCGGCTTCCGAGAGCTGTCCCACAGGGATTATCTCGGCTCGGTTCTGGGCTTGGGATTGGAGCGGGATGCCATCGGGGATATTCTGGTCATGGATTCCCATACGGCCTACCTGATCACCTCCGGCCGAACGGCGGAGTTCCTCTTGACGAGCTTGGAAAAGGTATCCACCGATACCGTGAAGGTTGACCGTTTACCGGAAGGAACATCTCTCACGTCCGCAAGACGGCTTCAGCCCATATCCGACACCGTTGCGTCCGAACGCTTGGATTGCGTGGTGGCCGCCCTCTGCAACCTCTCCCGTGAAAAAGCCCAAACGGCGGTGAGAGCGGGGATCGTGGAGCTGGATTACGAGCTCTGCGAGGCCTGCGATACCACCGTAGAAGCGCCCGCCATCATCTCGGTACGGGGGTATGGAAAATTTGTTATCCATGCCTTTGACGGGGTGACGAGGAAGGGAAGAATGCGGTTTGTGGCGGGGAAGTATGTTTGAGGTTAGAGGTAAGAGTGAAAAGTGAAGAGGTGAGGTGGAAGCCTTTCGGGTTTCTTCATTTAGGCGATTGTAAAATGGCCAAATTGTGAGTATATATAACCGTTTGAAGTTGCCAACCATTTGGTACGCATTCTCCCTCAGTCAGCCGCGGCAAGCCGCCGCTGACAGCTCCCTCCCAGAGGGAGCCTCACGAGTCTGCTTCGCGGGAATCCTTTTTGCAGTATCGCATTATCCCTCAGTCACTTCGTATGCCGAGCTTGCTCGGCGGCTCCCATCCCGGGGAAACGATGATTTATTCATATTTGCTCCGTAGGGGCGACCTGTGGTCGCCCGAAAATGCTTGATGTATATACGCTTTTTGGCGGGCGACCGCAGGTCGCCCCTACGAAAACCTATTGAATCATTACTTCCCCGGAGGGAGCCATAGAAAAAAGAAAATTTTTACATAACATAAGGAGTTTCAAAACCAATGTCCAAGGATTACAACAGCACACTGAATCTGCCGCAGACCTCCTTCCCCATGAAGGCCGGCCTGCCTCAGCGCGAGCCCGATACCCTGAAATACTGGGAGGGTATCGACCTGTACAACGCCATGCTGGAAAAGAACGAGGGGCAGGAGACCTTCCTTCTGCACGATGGCCCTCCTTTCTCCAACGGCAATATCCACATGGGTACCGCCCTCAACAAGATGCTCAAGGACTTCATCAACAAGTCCAAGGTCATGGAGGGCTACCGCGTGCCCTACATCCCCGGATGGGATAACCACGGTATGCCCATCGAGTCGGCCATCATCAAGAAGAATAAGATCGACCGCAAGAAAATGGCCATCCCCGAGTTCCGTACCGCCTGCCATAAGTTCGCCGAGAAGTACGTCGGCGTGCAGATGGAGCAGTTCGTCCGTCTGGGTGTTTCCGCCGATTGGAAGAATCCTTACCTGACCATGAACCCCTCCTTCGAGGGCCGCGAGGTCAAGGTGTTCGGCGAGATGTACAAGAAGGGCTACATCTACAAGGGTCTGAAGCCCGTTTACTGGTGCCCCAAGTGCGAGACCGCGCTGGCTGAGGCCGAGATCGAGTACCAGACCGACCCCTGCACCTCTATCTACGTCAAGTTCCGCGTCACCGACGATAAGGGTCTGCTGGGTCAGTACACCGATCTGGACAAGACCTACTTCATCATCTGGACGACTACGACCTGGACTCTGCCCGGCAACCTGGCCATTGCCCTCAACCCCGTCGAGGACTACGTTCTGGCAAAGGCTTCCGACGGCAACACCTACATCGTGGCTGAGGCTCTCTGCGCCAAAACCATGCTGGAGGGCGGTGTCGAGTCCTACGAGATCGTGGCTACCATGAAGGGTCAGGATTTCGAGTTCATGAAGGCTCAGCATCCTTTCCTGGATCGCGAGAGCGTGCTGCTCATGGCCGATTACGTTACCATGGATTCCGGTACCGGTTGCGTACATACCGCACCCGGCTTCGGTGCCGACGACTACAATACCTGCAAGAAGTACAACATCGACATCGTGGTTCCCGTGGATGACCGCGGCTTCCAGACCGCCGATGCGGGCAAGTTCGCCGGTATGCACTACTCCGCCTCGAGCGAGGCTATTTACAACGATCTGGTTGAGACCGGCGCCCTGTTCGCCTCCGAGAAGATCTCCCACGAGTATCCTCACTGCTGGCGTTGTAAGGATCCCATCATCTTCCGCGCGACTCCTCAGTGGTTCTGCTCGGTGGACGCCTTCAAGAACGAGGCCGCCGAGGCCTGCCGCAACGTGACCTGGGTTCCCGGCTGGGGCGAGGAGCGCATGATCCAGATGGTCTATGACCGCGCCGATTGGTGCATCTCCCGTCAGCGTCATTGGGGTCTGCCCATTCCCGTATTCTACTGCGCCGATTGCGGCAAGGTGATCTGCACGCCCGAGACGATTGATTCTGTTTCGGCTCACTTCGCTTCCAAGGGCTCCAACTGTTGGTTTGAGATGGAGGCAACCGATCTGCTTCCCGCGGGCTTTACCTGCGAGTGCGGTTGTACTTCCTTCACCAAGGAGACCAACACGCTGGACGGTTGGTTCGACTCGGGTTCCACCCACTTTGCCGTGCTGGAGAACGCCGAGGGGCAGAAGTGGCCCGCCGACGTGTATCTGGAGGGCGGCGACCAATACCGCGGTTGGTTCCAGGCCTCCCTTCTGACCGCCGTAGGTGCCAAGGGCGAAGGCGCTCCCTACAAGACCGTGCTGACCCACGGTTGGGTGGTGGACGGCGAAGGCCGCGCCATGCACAAGTCGCTGGGTAACGGTGTGGATCCTCTGGATATGGTGAAGAAGTACGGCGCCGACATCGTCCGCCTGTGGGCCGCTTCCTGCGACTACCACGTGGACGTCCGTTGCTCGGATGCCATCTTCCGTCAGCTCTCCGAGATCTACCGTAAGATCCGTAACACCGCCCGTATCCTGCTGGCCAACCTGGGTGATTTCAACCCCGATACCGATATGGTGGCTCTGTCCGACCTCTATGAGATCGACAAGTGGATCCTTTCCCGCGCCAACGACCTGGCCGCCGCCTGCCGCAAGGCGTACGACGAGTACGAGTTCCACCTGGCTTACCACGCCATCAACAACTTCTGCACGAGCGATCTCTCCAAGCTCTACGTAGACATCACCAAGGATCGTCTCTACACCGACGGAAAGGACAGCCTGTCCCGCCGCGCCGGTCAGACCGCCATGTACACCGTCCTGTCCATG
>JAZQXS010000161.1:0-9105 GCA_045633025.1 Eubacteriales bacterium
GCCAACGCCGACATCGCACGCCGCGAGAAGGAGGCCGAGCTGTTCGAGAAGGAGATCGCCCTCCAGGAAAAGAAGCTGGATGCAGAGATCAAGAAGAAGGCCGACGCACTCAAGTACGAGGCCGAGAAGAAGGCCGAGGCCGACCTCATCCGCCGTCAGAAGGAATCCGAGGCGAGACGCTACGAGGAAGAGCAGGCCGCTATCGCCCGTATGAAGGCGGCAGAGGCCGAGAAGTACGAGCAGGAGCGCCAGGCTGAGGCCAAGAAGGCGCTGGCTGAGGCGGAAGCCTTCGCCAAGCTGAAGGAAGCCGAGGGTATCCGTGCCGTGGGTCTTGCCGAGGCAGAGGCCATCGAGAAGAAGGCCGAGGCACAGAAGAAGATGGGCGAAGCCTCCGTGCTGGAGATGTACCTCACCGCCCTTCCCGAGGTGGTCAAGAACGCCGCCGCGCCTCTTGCGCAGACCGACAAGATCGTCATGTACGGCGACGGCAACTCCACCAAGATGCTGCGTGACGTCATGCAGTCCTCCAACCAGGTCATGGAGGGTCTCTCCGAGGCCACCGGTCTGGACATCAAGAGCATGATCTCGGGCTTCATGGGCGGTAAGGCCGCGACTATGGGCGAGGAGAACAAGTAAGAGACGAGATACATAGATACGAGATACAAGATATGGGGAACCGTAGCTTGTATCTCGTATCGGAAGATCCGTTCACGGATTATTAACAATATATATCGCGCATGGTTTATGGTAAAATGGTAAAAAACGGAAGGATAAGATCAATATGTTCAAAACCAATTTCAAGCTCTACCTGCGAACCCTGCTGGCCAGTTTAAAATATTTGGCTTATTTCATCTTCTCGCTTGCTTGCGGGAGGCTCATGCTTGAAATTTTCAAAAACGGCATTTTGACGTTTTGCGTTGATTTCTTCGTGATGTTCCTTATAAGCATTGGTGTTCGATCCCATAACGAAGATGTTTTTGATGCCTACTTAACGGCAACGGGAAAACAAAAGCTTTCGTTGTTTCAAGATCTGAAGCTACTCTTGCATAGCAAATATTTTTATATCGAATTAGCCGTATTTCTTACGTATCTTGTCGCCTTGATCATATTCATTGGATGGATCCTGTTTACAACCTTGGCAACAGCTTTCACCGCGAGCATTGCGCTTGTCCTTTTTGTAACTGTCTATCTCGTGTTGAACACGGTTTCGTGGCTGATCGTCCACGCGGTGTACCGCGCGAAGATGTAAATTCTGTTTATGTACCCTCCCTACAACGATCTCTGATCCCCGTCATGGGAAAAGCAAAAGAACCTCCGACCGCTCGGAGGTTCTTTTATATGTATCGTATATCGTCGATCGTCGGCAGGTGTGCTCCTACTTAATTTTTTTACCAATTCTCATAACACTCATTGAAAATTTAGGGGATTCTTAAGGCCCCTTTTTAAAGGGTCCTTAAGCCGCCGGAGGCACGCTCTCTACCCCCGTCAATCCCCGTTCTCCATACGGAACTGGAGATTGTACAGCTCGGCGTACATACCGCCCTGCTCCATAAGCGCCTCATGGTTGCCTTGCTCCACGATGCGGCCGTCAGCAATGACGGCGATCTCGTCGGCGTGCTTGATGGTGGACAGGCGATGCGCCACCACGATGGTGGTTCTTCCCTTGCAGAGCTCGTCCAGCGCCTGTTGAATGAGGATCTCAGTGGTGTTATCCAGCGCCGAGGTCGCCTCGTCCAGAATCAGAATGGGCGGATTCTTCAAAAACACGCGGGCGATGGACAGGCGTTGCTTCTGGCCGCCGGACAAACGCACGCCCCGCTCGCCGATGACGGTTTCATAGCCGTCCTCCAGCGACATGATGTAATCGTGAATATTGGCGCGCTTAGCCGCCTCAATGACCTCCTCCTCGGTGGCGTCCAGACGGCCGTAAAGGATGTTGTCACGAATAGAGGCGTTAAACAGGTAGATATCCTGCTGCACGATGCCGATGTTGCGGCGTACCGAGGCCATGGTCACGGTGTGCAGCTCCTTGCCGTCGATGAAGATCTCACCGTTTTCGCAATCGTAGAAATGGGGGATCAGATGGCAGATGGTGGTCTTACCGCCGCCGGAAGGCCCTACCAGCGCGTAGGTCTGCCCCTTCTTCACCTTCAAGGAGAGGTTGTCCAGCACCGCCACGCCGTTCTCGTAGCCGTACGTCACGTTGCGGAACTCGATATCCCCCTGCACCGTCCCGATATCCTCCGCGCCGGGGGTGTCCTCCTCGGGTTTCTCGTCCATGATCTCCACGAAACGCTCAAAGCCCGTAACACCGGTCTGGTACTGCTCCATGAAGTTGATCAAGGTCATGACGGGGGAGAGGCACAGGTTGATGGACACCACGAAGGTGGAGTAGTCTCCGAACAAAATCTGCTCGTTGTAGAGGAAGAAGCCGCCCGCGATCAGCACGATGACATTGAAGATGTCGGTGATGAAGGAGGTCATGGAGTGGAACTGTCCCATGGCCTTGTAGGCCTTGCGGCGGGCGGTCACGAACATCCCGTTGCCCTCCTGGAACTTCTCTTCCTCCTTGTCCGAGTTGGTGAAGGCCTTGGTCACGCGGATACCCGAGATACTGCTCTCCAGGGAGGCGTTGATCTGGGCGGTGGACACGCGGCTCTCCATGAAGGCATCCCTCATCCGCTTCCGCAGGAATACGGCAATCAGGATCAAAAAGGGCACGCAGGCGAAGATGATAAGGGTCAGCCAGACGTTAATGGTACAGAGGTAGACAAAGGAGAGAACCACCGAAATAGAGGAGATCAACAGATTCTCGGGGCCGTGGTGCGCCAGCTCGCTGACGTCCATGAGGTCGTTGGTCATGCGGGACATGATCTTACCCGTCTCGTGGTTGTCGTAGAAGGTGTAGGGCAGCTTTTCCAGATGGTGGAACATATCCGACCGCATCTCAGCCTGCATCCGCACGCCCATGACGTGGCCGTAGTACTGGATAAAGAAGTTGAGTCCCATTCGGATCAGATACAGGATCAGAAGTCCCACGCCCGCGAACACGATCATGCGGTATTCCTTATTGGGGATCAGCTCGTTGAGCATCTCACGGGTGATGATGGGGTACATGATGCCCACCAAAGCCACCAGAAGAGAGGCCAGCATATCCAGAACAAAGATCGTCTTATGGGGGCGGTAATAGCGGATAAAGCGTTTCAGCATGGTTCGTTGGTTCTCCTTTGATTGATTGCAACTTATTGTAGCACATTTTGCGAAGAAATGCAAGAGGATTGCAAAAAAAAGAGGAAAGAGGCTGTCGTTTTGAAACAGCCTCTCCCTTTTTTCGATTACTTAAGGGGACCTCTAAATATTCTGCGCGTCAGAAGCGACGAGAAGATTTTTCGGTCAGATGCAACAAAATTCCGCGCGCGTAGTTTATCCTACGCGAAGGGATTTTGTGAAATATCACGGAAAAGATTCCGTCGATTCTCGGCGTGAGGAATTTTTAGAGGTGCCCTTAACCTTAACGCGGTCACCCAGATCCTCAAGCTCCACAAACTGAGGACGCTCAAGGAGGGACTGATTGGGGGAGTGGAAGGTAAAATACAGCCGACCGTCAAGCCCGCGGAAGATCATACCGTGGCCGCCGTCGCTGGTCTCAAGAGGCTCCAAATGCTCGAACTCACGCCCCAGCTCACCGCCGGCAAATCTGACCGGATATTCAGCGTAGTTACCATGCATGAAGGAAGACCAGATCATGATCAGCTCTCCATCCTTGGTGCGGTACAGGAAGGGGCCGTCGGTAACGTAATGGCCGGGGCCGCCCGCCTCATCCACCCCCTTGACCTCGGAGGCGCGGAACAGGGTCACCGTCTCGCCGACAGTCTCGGTCAGATCGTCACTCAGACGGGTATAGCAGATGGTTCCGTCCAAAATCTGGGTGTGCTCATGGCAAAAGACGATGTAGGGTACGCCGTCAGGGGATACGTACAGAGTACCGTCCAGGCACTCCCACTCCTCGGGGGTCGCCTGTCCCTTGCTGTGAGGCACGAAGGGACCCATGGGGCTGTCCGCCTTGAGGATAAAGGTTCCGCGCAAGCCGTTGCTCTTGCGGGTGAAGGTTGCAAACATATAGTAAGCTCCCTTGTATTCGTGAACCTCGGGTGCCCAGTTGACGTATTCGTTCATGCCATACTTCTCGGAATTGAAGCACTCGTGAGGCTCACTCCAGTTCTCCAGGTCGTCGGATACGTACACGTCGAAGCCTCCGGTTAACTGTCCGAAATTTTTTCCGCGGGTGCCGTACATGTAGTACTTGCCGTCCTTGACCACCACGAAGGGGTCGCGAATGTTGATCTCATTGCATTTCATAATCTGATTTCCTTTCTTATTGTCTTACTACTCTTTAGTTTCTCTTCCGCGCGCAGATCTCCGGCTCGTCCGGTCAATCAGAACATCATCCGCTCCATGTACTCGGACACGAACACGGGATTGGTGGCCAGCTCCACGATGCGGGTAGAGCGCGCCAGCGTCTCGCAAGCCTCCCGCAGATCGCCGCAGAGCAACAGCATGGCCGCACCGGTCAGAGCGGCGTTACCCAGCACCCGCACGCGGTCGGTCAGCTCCTCGGGGAGGAGTCCGATCTTCCCTGCGTTGCCTACGTCCAAATAGCTGCCGAATCCGCCCGCGATGTAGAGCGCCGATACCTCGTCGCAGGACAGCGCGGCGGTCTCGATCAAGGTACGCATTCCCGCGTGGATGGCGCTCTTGGCGAGTTGAACCGCGCGGATATCCTCTTGGGTCAGCTCCACGGGAGAGAGGATCACGGCGGGGTCATCCTCCAAAAAGCCCGTCTCGTCCAGAGCCTCGGTGTCCAGCAGAGCCGCTACCGCATCCACCAAACCGCTCCCGCAGATGCCTACGGGATCCGCCTCGCCGATGACGTGAGCCTGTATCTCTTCTGTTCCGCTTGCGGAACGGTTCACCCAAACGCGGTCGACCGCACCGGTTCTCCCCCCCATGCCCATGGAGATTCCAGCCCCCTCAAAGGCAGGGCCCGCGGCGGTGGAGCAGGCGTACAGCGCGCCCTCGTGCCACAGCACCATTTCTCCGTTGGTACCGATATCGCAGAGCAGGGAGGTCTCGGGCAGCGCCTTCATATCCGAGGCCAACACCGCCGTCACCGTGTCTGCCCCCACGAAGGCGGCGATACAGGACGGCAGATATACGGGCGTGTCCGCATTCAAGGAGGTCAGCTCCAGCTCGGCGGCGGACAGCGTTTCGCCAAAGAGCCGCTGAGCCTCAAAGGGCGCGTGGGTCAAGGGCTCCACGTCGGTCTCGGTGAGCAGATGAAGCATGACCGTGTTTCCCGTGACCGTCAGCGCACCGATGTGCGTAGGTTCGATTCCGGCCAGCCCAGCCAGATCCTCCAGCATTCCGTTCAAGGTACGGCGGGTAATGCCCGCGATGCGGCCGGCGTTGCCTGCCATGGCGGCCTCCATACGGGAAATAACGTCCGCTCCCCAAGTCGATTGGGGATTGAGGCGGGAGGTCTCGGCCAGCATACGCCCGTCGCGGTCATACAGCCGCATGGCCAAGGTCGTGGTTCCGATATCAATGGCCGCGCCGTATTTCTCGAAAACAGGAGAGATCTCCCGCTCCCGCATGGATGCGGGGAATACGCCGTTGACCACGATCTGTCCCTTTCCCTGCTCGGCGGTGGTGACGGCGCAATCTCCCCACACAGCGGTACGGCAGGCCAGCCGCGCGCCTTGGGCGAGCTCGTCCTCGGACAGTACCCTCCGCTCGTCCTCCGTGGGTGGGGATACCTCGCCCGTCACGGTCACAAGGCACTTGCCGCACTTGCCGTGGCCGCCGCAGGGCATATGCCCGTGACCTCCCTGCTGCATCAGCTCACCCAGAGAGGTACCCACAGGGCATTCATACGCCACCCCGTTCAGGGTCACAACGGCTGTCTGTTTCGTGTTTTCCATAGCAACATCTCCCGATTTAAAAGTTCTTGACGGGGGATGGGGAAAACCTCCTTCAAGAAGTTCCCCCCATGCGCTCGCACACCCCGCGTTACAGATCAAACAGTACCGCGCCGAAATAGGTTACGGTATCCTGTCCGTTGATGTACTTCATCCCCGCGGCGGCGGCCAGCTTGGAGACGTTGACGCCGTAGGTCTCCAGCGAAGCCACGGCCAGGTCGGGATGGCGGCAGGGCTCTCCCGTCTGCTTCCCGCAGACCTCGCACATACGGCATCCGCCCGCGCCCAAATGCAGAACACGGGACAGAGGCACCTCCGCGATCCGGCGGCGAAGCTCAGCCATGAGCTGATTATGGCGGGCACCCGCCTCCATCATGCCCTCGAAATCGTAGCTGTCCTCCAGCTCGCTGACGGTCTGGTAGACCAGGGCGTAGGAGTAGGTACGGAGCTCGGCCATGAGCTCGTGGATATCTCCCGCATCGGGGGGACACATCCAGTTACGGCCGTAGTTACCGCAGGCGTTGGCGGCGCACATATCCCGGAAGGTGGCATCGGTCTCCACCCGCTCTACCGGAACGATGGACGCGCGGAAAGAGCCCAGCGAGAGAGCCAACTCGGTAATCCGATCAAATACAGCATCACTCTCCATAATATTCCTCCACAGCGGCAAAGAAAGCATCCAGGTTCTCCCAAGGGGTGGCAGGGGGAATGTCACAGCCCGAGGAGATCACGAAATTGGGGTAGGAGCAGCACTTGCCCATCACGTCCAGCGTGGCGGCGCGCACCGTCTCGGGGGTTCCCTGGCGCAGAACGCCCGCGGGATCCACGTTACCCATGACCACCGTGTCGGCGGGCATCTTGGCCATCATCTCGGCCATGTCGATGGAGTTACCGAAATGGTACGCATCCGCCCCCGTAGAGAGGATGGACTCGGTCATGCGCAGGACGTTGTCGCCGCAGTTGTGGTAGATCACGGCAAACGTATCGTCCTGCACCGCCTCCACGATCTGCTTGACGTAGGGCGAGGAGAACTCCTCCTCCAGAGCGGGAGACAAAAGCCCCGACACAGGCTCGGCCATCATAATGCCGTTGGCGCCGGCGGCCTTGTAGGCCTTGGCGTACTCAATGAGGAACGCGGTGCACTTTTCCAGTACGATGTGCACCATGTCGGGCTCGTCGTAGCAATCCATCATGATCTCGGTCACGTCCAGGAGTCGGGCGGCCAGTGAGAAGGGGCCGATGATGCCCGCCAGAACGGGACGGTCGGTAATGAGCTCCACCGCCTTGCGGATGGACTCCACGTAGAGCCCCGAACGGGCGGCGCCCACAGCGGGCACCTCCAGGGCGTTGGCCTCGTCCTCATCGTGGATGAGGCGCCCCACCACGGTGGGCACCTCGTCGTCGGAAATGCGGATGGTTGCGCCAAAGCACTCGGCCTCCACCGACAGATCCATCAAGCTCACGGATGCCGCCGACTTGGTGCGGTCAGCCACCAGCTTCATACCCGCGGCCTGGCGCGCGCTGTCCGAGATCAGCTCCCGTACCGGAATCCCCAGAAGGGATACCGACGGAAAGGACAGAATAGGCAGAGCAAGCTTTCGTTCTGCCCCGATCATATCGGTCAACCATTGTTTCATATTACGGTTCATAAGAAACTCCTTTCATGTCGGAGAGCGTGCCTCCGGCGGCTTAAGCCCTTTTTGAAAAAGGGTTTAAGAATCCCAAAAACTTTCAAATACTCTTTTCAAAGTTTTGGGAGATCCAAGAACCTTTTTTCAAAAAGGTTCTTGGCGGGGTCAAGGGGTGGATTCCCTTGCGTTCTTCTTAATATGTACCCAGCTTATGCGCCAGCTCGGAGATCATTTTCATATTCTCGAAGGACACCGAATTGGGGATGGAGTGGTCGGAGGCGAAGATGTAGCCGCCGCCTTCCTTGAGCAGGGGGATAATGCGCTCCATTTCGGCGCGGACAAGGTCAGGCTGATCCCAGATCTGGGCGTTGATGCCGCCGTGGAAAGCCAGCTTGTCGCCGAAGGTCTGCTTGAGGTAGACGGGATCCATCCCCGCCTTGATCTCCAGAGGATTGAGACAGTCAATACCGATCTCCACCAGATCGGGCACCAGGGGCTGAATAAAGCCGCAGGAGTGCAACTCCGCCATACAGCCATGCTCATGGGCCCAATCGGCGGCGCGCTTGTGGTAGGGCTTGAGCAGTTCACGGTACATATCCAAGGAGAAGAAGGGAGAACCCTTGTAGCCCATGTCGTCGGGCCATCTGACCGCATCAAAGCGATAGCCCGCCTCCCACAGACGGTCGGCGATGGCAATATCAATGGACAGGTAGGTGTCGAACATATCCTCCACCCACTCGGGGTCGTCGTACATAGCCATCAGAAGGGTCTCGGTGCCCACCATATGGGAATGGGTCACGTCAAATCCAAACCAGAAGCCCAGACGAATGTATTCGCCGTTGGCGCGCCACGCATCGTAGTTCTGTTTGAACAGTTCCAGAGGAGTGCGGCTATCCAGGTCGGCCCACATCCTCGCCTTGGCCTCCTCCCAGCGCTCGCGGGTGTTGTAGTAACAGTCCAGCACCTCGGGGGTGGAATCCATTTCGTTGAAAACCTTCTTGGTCTGTCCCCAGTTTGAGGTTTCAATGCGGTAACGCTCATTGGATTCCAGCACCTTATATTCATAGCGGGGACTATTGTCAAATCCGACTTCGACCACGCGGTCGAAACCGAAATATTCCTGCCAGTTCGCCCCCTCCGGAAGCCCCTCTCTGTACCAACGGGCGAGAGTTCCGCTCCAAGGGTAGTCCAGCATGGGAATACGGTCAGCCTCCTGATGGCGAATGGTGCGAAGGATACGTTCACGGGTGGTCATGGTTGCCATAGTGCTCCTCCTATTCAAAAACACGGTACGCGGTTGCCCACGCACCGTGTTCTGGTGTGTTTATTATAGCAGATTATGCCTTGCAGAATGCAGCCGCGGCGTCAGCAGCAGAAGCCGCGTCGGGGGTATATACGTCCGCGCCGATCTTCTCGCAATACGCCTCGTTGACGGGAGCGCCGCCGATCATGATCTTGACCTTGTCGCGGATGCCGGCCTCGGTAGCCTTCTTGAC
>JAZQXS010000162.1:0-9638 GCA_045633025.1 Eubacteriales bacterium
CGCTCCTTCCACATGGGCTGGACGGGGATGACCGTGGCGCGGTTATCCACGAACTCGCCGAACGCGTGCGCCAGCGACGTCTTACCCGTACCCGACATACCCTGCAAAATCAGGATCTTGGACACCGCCATGCCCGCCACAAAGCGGCGGATATCGTCGATATCGTAGTACAGCTTGAGCTGGTACGCCGCGTAGTTGCGGAAGTCCTCGCAGAACTTCTCCAGCGTCACGCCCTTGTCGTACATCCGATGACCGTAGCGGTTGCGGCTCTCGTCGATCCGGCTCAGCATACAGAATCGACCTGCGGCATCGGTCTCGGGGGCGGTCTTCGGGGGAGCCTCAGAAGCTGTCTCAGGCGCCGAGGAAACGGAGTCGCGGGGTTCCTTGTCCCGTCCGCCGTTCAGCACCGCAATCACCAGAAACGCGATAACCGAAAGAATGATGAAAATATACACGAGGAGCGCCGTTCCGGAAGACAGAATCCCGGGCAAAGAGCCGATGCCCCCGCCGCTGCTCTCTCGGAACAGCACCGACACGAAAGGAAAAAGAGAAAGGTTCAGCATGAAATGCCTCCTTATATTATGTTCGCATTGACATGGTATGGTTTTACGGGAAGCAGGCTCAGGCCAGCTCTGCCCCCGATTCCTTCACGGCCTTTCGGCAAAGCGCCGTATGATCCTCCCCGAAAATCGCATCCAGCGTTTCGGAAAGACCGCGCTCCTCGCGGGGAATGCGTCCGTCCAGCGCCGCAGTCAGCACAGGCATCAGCTTGACCGCCATAGCCTCGTCGCGGGCGGAATTCTCCTCGGCGCCAAAGGACATCAGCGCCGCCATGTACATCTCCATACCCAGCCAGATCTTATTGCCGATGGCAAAGCGGCTGTACCGAGCGGCGTAAGCCTCCAGACGGTCGACCTTTTTCCAGGTCTCCTCGTCCGCCGAAAAATCTCCGCGCAGACGATCCCGCAGGTACTCCATCTGCCCGTAGCCAAAGCGGCGGAACTCGGTGTGGCCGGCGGCTGCCTTGCCCTTGATCTCCAAAGGCCAGCTATTGACCGTTGCGATCTCGGATACGTAATCAGGCAAACGGCAAACAGCCGCGTCCTTCTTCAGGTTTACAATGAGCCACAGGTTCTCGGGGAGCTTGTAGGAAAGCTCCATCGCATCCAGGCTATCCAGGCTGTGATACTCCACCACACAGCCCGAAGCAGGGGCGTGAGCATGGCGAGCAAAAGGAACGAAATAAGCCGACATGGACGCGGGATCCACGTTATCAAGAGCGGCCAGATAGATCTTGCCGGGCTCCTGCTTCGCCGCCTGTACGGCGCGAAGGGTCGCTTTGGGGACACGGTTCCCCAGCTCGTCGATGGAAAAGAGCACGTCTGCCTCGCTACGGAAGCTGTCGTTCACCTGATCCACCGCGGCATGACATGCAAAATACTCACCAAGCAGGGAGATCAGCGCATCAAAGCGGGCATGATCCAGACCGGAAACCACCGCCAAACGGGAAACAGCCAGCGACGCGAACACGCTTCGCAGGGTCGTCTCGCTGACAGATATTCCCTTTTCGGCAGCCAGAACTCCCAGCTCACGGGCGGCCTCTGCGAAGGTGAACTCCTTGTCCACGTCCTCGAAATGGTCATAGCCCTCCTCGGCTCCGACAGCCGCCTCATCCTCCGCCTCGGCCTCCCGCTCACGAGCATCCTCGGCGGCAAACAGAGCCGATGCCGTCGGCGCGGAAATGGTAGTCGCATCGGAAAACAACGCCGCGTTAGCCTCAGCCATGCGGGCGTCCTCCAGCGCGCGCTGCTTACGGCGATCCACCAGCTCCAGCACGAAGCAGGCAGCCGCCCCTACCGCCAGTATGACGGCCACGATATCCAAAAACAGCGAGTCAGACCGGGTCAATACGTCGTAGAACTTTACGCTCATCGCCAAGCCCAGGGCGGCGATGCCGAACAACAGATTTCGCAAAGACGGTTTCATAGGCAAATACTCAGCCTCCATTAAGTAATGTTGGGATAGAATATTGGATAGCGAGGACAGGTAATTCTCAGGCTGCTCCTCGTCGGGCGGAAGGGTGTCCGCTCCGCCGCGATAGGTGGTTTGCAGACGGATATCCTTCACAGACGCCCCCACGGACAGGGTATACTCTCCCTGCTCCGACAGGAGACGGCCGTCCTCGGTACGGATACAGGGGATCTCAAAGGGAACCGTCACCGTTTTTTTCTCTCCGGGAGCCAGCTCCACGCAGGCAAACCCGACCAGCTCCTTTTTGGGGCGAAGCACCGCCGAGGAATCCAGCCCCAGGTAAACCTGGGCGACCTCCGAGCCGGTCTGCTTGCCCGTATTCTGAACCGTAAAGCTCACGCTACTTCCGCTGATCCGCAGTTCGGAATATTTGAATGACGTGTACGTCAGGCCGTGGCCGAAGGGGTACAGCGCGCCGCTCCCCAACGTATCCAGGTAGCGATACCCCACAAAGGGGCCGACACGCCTCGATTCAAGAAAGACCTCTGCATCGGCCTCCCGAGCGCAAAGGGAGACCGGCAATCGCCCGGCAGGAGATACCCGTCCCATCAGCAGATCAACCAGCGCAGGAAAAGCATCCTTCCCCTCCAGGGGGGCCAGCAGGATTGCCGCAAAGGGAGTAAAGGCGCGGACGGCAAAGGACATATCCGGCGTTACGCGGGAGGAGATCACCGCCACCACCGGTTTATTCAGACGGGATAGCCCGTCACACAGCGCAAGCTGGCCTGCGGGGAGCGCGCAACGCCCATCGCGGGATGCCAAACGCTCTTGCTCGGCATCCATGCCCCACAGCAGGAGAATCACGTCTGCATCCTTGGCTTGCGCTACGGCTTCCGCGGTCAGCTCATCGTTACGGGCGATTTCACGGTCATAGCCGCGAGCGTAAACGGCCGAGCCGCAGCCCGCCGCCGTCAGCATCCCGACTGCCTCCTCCGGCGCGCATCCACAGGAGGAAAGCATATCCCCCAGCACGCAGACCCGAAGGCCGGTACGCAGAGGCAGCGTATTCCCGCCGCCGCGCTTCCACGGGCGGTTCTCCAGCAGAACGGTGGATCCGGCCAGCGCGCGGCGCCGTAATCCCTCCGTCTGCGCGGGGGCGGCGGAAGCGCCCTGTCCCGCCTCTTCGCAAAGACGAGCGAAATCCAGCAGGCGGATCAGCGCGGCGCCGATATCCTCTCCCGAGATCGCCTCGCCTCTTTCGCAGGCCTCCTCCAGCTCGCCGGTGGTGGCCTTACCGTGCTCAATGGCGGTAATCAAACGGCGGTAGTTATGCAGGGCGGCCTGCACAGCCGAGGCCGAACCGCTCATGCAGATCCGCCCTGCGGTCAGCGCCTTCACCGTCTCTGCGCCCTCGGCACGGCGGCACAGGATCACGCCCCGGTTTTCTTCCGGCGGCAGGATCTCCGGCGCGTTGGTCACCACCCCGGCGCCGCCTCCGTTAGCCAGCGCGCGCAGGTAGGGGGATTCCAGGAAGGTATAGCGGATACGGGAAGAGATCGGCGCATCCAATCTCGCTTCCTCGCGAGGGGTCAGACCGTAGCCCGTCAGGGAGGCAGTCAGCCCCGCGCGGCGGGTACCCGCCAGGCAGGCGCCGACCAGCTCGCCGGCCAGCAGGGGATCCTCGGACAGCCCCTCGCCAAAGGGTGTCAACCGAGTCTTCGCTTCGGGCAGGAAAATATGATTCCGTCCCGCCGCCGCCAACGCGCGGCTCTGTGTCTCCGCTACGTCAGCCAGCAGCGACGTATTCCAGGAGCGAGCCAGCACGGCAGGACAGGGGAAATCCCCTCCGTCCGCCTCATGTAGCCAGCCACACTGTACCCGCGGCACCCCCAAGGCATGAAGCTCGGGATCCGCAAGGCTATGAATATCCGTCAGCAGCCGAATTTTCTGCACCTCGGTCAGCCGATGGATGATATGGGTATGATCAAACATGACACAGCCCTTTCATTTTGGTGGAATTTCGAAATGGGGAGAGGGTGCATGACAGCCTCTCCTTTATAAAAAAGTCGTCCTTAGCAGAAGCCGGATCAGGGTTGGACATCCTCCGTCGGCTCCGCGGCATATTCATATACGTCCAGGGTTCCAAACTCGTCCATGGGATAGAATACACCCGTTTCATACTCAGAGGGCTCACGGAACACGCTCGTCACGACTCCGTCGGCGGCCGTATCCTCGGCGGTCTCCTCGGGAAGCCGCGGAACATAGGGATCCAGGATCATGAGAATCAGAAGGATCGCCGTCAGCACCGCGGGGATCCACAAAAAACGCGCGTTTTTTCGGCGTTTGGGAACCACCCGCAGGGGACGCTTATCGGATAGACCGTCCTCTCTGCCCGGATTCTTATCGTATACCCAGCGTTCCGGAGCACGGTAGCCCGCTTCCACGCGAGTTCCCTTGATAGTGTAGACGTAGTCCCCCGACACCACTTCTGTGAGTTGGATCTTCACGGCAGTACATTTCTCCCCTACCGGGATCGCCGAGGCGGGCGTAAACACCGCGCCCTTGGCCACCGAAGCCACGTCCGCGCGGCCGCAGGTAACCGTCGTTGTCCCCAGGTCGCTTTCGGCCGCATCCGACTCGGTCAATACGAAGGTAAAGGAATCCACGGGGAAATCCGCCTCCATCACCCAACGGAGCAGAACACAGCGAGTCCCCTCGATCTCGGTAAAGAGATAATCCTGCACCCGCACGACCCCCTCGGGCTGCGGAAGCAGATAGGACTCCTTGGCCGAGCTTCGGACACAGTTTGCATCAAATTTCAATGGTTTCATCATCGGTTCAGTACCTTATTTGCATGAATGTAGTGGATCAAAACGCCGCAAGCGGCGGATACCAGGCCCAGAATGACCGCAAAGCTCATGGAGGTGGCGAGGGGGGTAACAGGCCCTCCGTCGGGGAGGATCCCGGCCGCGCCGAGCGCCGCGCAGATCTCGGACAGGCTGCTCTGTAAGATACAGTCAACGAAAACGGTCGTCACCGCCGTCAAGCCGGCGTACAAAGCCGTCCCCACCAGCGTGTAGCCCAGGGTCTTCTCCCGTCCCTTGTACATGGCATCCGCCTTACGAAGCGTCACCGAGGCGTAGGCCGTTTCCCGCGGCAGACGTACCGGCGCCGTGTGACCGGGTTCGGAGATCCATTCGCGGACGCTCACAATATCCAACAGCTTTCCGCGGCGGTCAAAGGTCGCTACGTCGTAACGAAGCAAGGCGATGCGTTCGTGGATACGGCATTGGATATAGGTGCACCCGTCTCGCTTGATGAGCGCGTAATAGCGAATGAAGCGGCGGGTCGAGAGCGACGGCTCATAGACGATGGCTCGTCCCTCGGGGAAAACAAGCTTGCGCACGCCCCGATCCTCCGGGGTTTTCCCCTTGCGGCGGGATTGCCACACCGCCCGCATGGTCAGGCGGGGATACACCGAGATGACCAGATACAGGTAGACTGCCACCGCCATCAGAACCAGCAGGCAATCCTCAATATACATAACGATCAAATCAAACATATGAGACCTCTTTCATGGGTTCGGGCCATGCCGCGCAAACGCGGCATACGCCCTTGGAGATGGCTTTACTTCCCCTTGATATACACGTCAAACAGCGAATAGATCTGATCCGCCGTGATCTGTCCGTTGGTGCCGCCCAATTTTTCAACGAAGGCCACCGCGGCCATTTCAGCCAGAGCGCCGGGCATCTTGATGCCGTACATCTCGGTGTAGTACTTGGTATATTCCTTCATATGCGCGACCCGTTCCGCATTGCTCAGATCCATACGGTTGATCCGGTTCATGGAATCCGACAGGTTCGTCATAAGATCCTTCAGCTTATTCTTTTCGAATCCCGCATCATCAATGGCGCTGGCCATCATGTGGACGGCCACGTCGGTCATCTTATTCGCCAAAGGCGCCGTGCAGGGATTATCCAGAATTTCGTTGTAGATGAGGTCGATCACGCCGCCCCGCTCCAGGCACGCGACCAGCTCGTTGTAGGTAACCGTCTTTTTCATCAGACCGTTCTCCGACGCGATGATGCAGATGTCCACCAGCGTGGAGATATCCCGTCCCACGCACGCCTCAGTCGAGCGGGAGCAGATATCCAGCGCGCCCTGGATCAAGGGCTCCAGATGGTCATTGAACACGGGGCGCTGGATCTTCATGAACGACTGTCCCTCCAGCCAGGCATCCGCGGCCTGATTGACCACGTCCGCCGCCACCAGACTCATCACCTCGGAGTCCTCGATATGCCCGCCCAAGCCGGACAGCAAAGCCTTCTCCTCATCCGACAGGTCGCTCATATCCTTCACGGCGCGGCGCACATCCATGAGATCCACAACGAGTGCGGAGCACGCGCGCACCTCGTCCCGCAGGCAAACGCGGCCGTTGTGACTGCCGCGCAGGTATGTAATGGTGGTGGCGTCATAAATGACACCGCCTCCCGCAGAGGTCATGACCTTAGCCACGGGATCGTTCACCACGTCCCGCATAAGCTGTACCTGCTCCCCGTCCAGGCCATACGCGCTCCACTTCAAGCGAATATCGTCCGCCGCATCAAGGGCAGTACCCGCCACCGACAGGAGTCCTACCAGGGGCGACAGCAGGATCAGCGCAACCACAAATCCGCAGAATCCGCCGGTAACGCTCCCCAGCAGGCGGGTATGGCGGCGATGCCAGGGGGCATTCCGCCCCTCATAGATGGGGTCATCCGGTTCGTCATCCCGCAGCTTCAAGAGGCGTCGGAGCAGACCCTCCACAGGCTTACAGATCACACCCCGAATCAGCCCGTAGAACAGGATAAACAGGAGGGGGGAGAGCAGTACGTCCAGGCAAGCCGGGAGCAGGGTCTCTATGGAAGGAAACTGCTCCGTGAGATTCTTCAGATCGGGAATCCAGCGCGGCATGTAACGCGCCAACAGGGCGGCGGGATAGTTTGACAGCCAGCGCGCCAAGGGAATGGCGGCCAACGCCGAAAAGACCACCGCCGCAAGGGAGATGGCCGAGAAGGCAAGTCCATGTCGATATCCGCGCGTGGCATTTCGGAATATTCCCACGCCTAAAAACAACAGGAGCGCCGCTGATACTATGGTGAAAGACATAACTCTATCCTCTTTGCATTCTCATTTTCCCCACCCTTCGCTTCGCAGAGAGAGCTTCGCAGAGGAAGCGCAAGGAACACATGCAATTTGTTCATTGTAGCACAGATATGTTGCCTTTCATGGTTTATATTGTAAATTATTTATTAACAGAATTACGGTATTAAACAACGGTCGTGGAACGGCGGTCACCGTTCCAGATGCTCCCACTCGTCGCGGGCATAATGCGCCCGCATACGCTCCCGTTCCCGCTCCTTGTTCCACAGGTAGGAGAGCCGCAATTCCCGTCCCGCGCGGATACGGCGAAGATTCTCGGTGTGGCGCAGGATCACCACGCCCGCCACGATCAAAAGGAGCGCTACGCCCACAGCGTCCGGCGTCATGCAACCGTAGACCACAGGAAACGCCACCGCCGCCGTCATGGGCACGAAACAGATATACCCAGAAATCAGCGCGATCAAGACCGCGCAGGCCAGCATGATACCGAATACCCGCAGATCGTACGCCAGGATCACCCCCGCCAGGCAAGACAACCCCTTTCCTCCGCGGAATCCCATGTGGAGCGGGAAAATGTGTCCCAAAATACAGGCCGACGCGGTCACAGCGAAGCTACGCGCCCCCTCTGCAATCAAAACGCGGGTCAGCCATACCACTCCTGCCGCCTTAGCTATGTCGAACGCCGCGCAAAGCACCCCGCTCATCTTTCCGAACAGGATCAGCGCATTGGATGCCCCCGCGTTTCCCGATCCCCGTTCACGAATGTCAAATCCATGTATTTTCGCCCAAATATAGGCCGGATTGACCATCCCCACCAAATATCCGATCAAAGCGCAAAGCACATACCGCACAACGATCCCTCCCGATCCTTCTCTTTCCCGCTTCCGCCGCTCCGACAGCGGGAAGCTCACTATAATGCCTGAATCGTATCACACAAACATGAACGCGAGATAAATTCCGACGGCAGTTTCGATAATTATTCCTCTTTTTTTCAATTCTGCGATTCTGTTCACAAGGAGTTTACAAGTATTCTTTATAATGTAAAGAAGCAAAGCGATCGAAAACGATCCGTTTTGCCTCCCCGTCTTTTTGAGTATTTCCCAAGAAGGAGCCTGTAATCATGATCTACCATATCCTACGCAACCCTCTGGCCGGCAGTATGGATGGGATCCCCCCTGCCTGGCAAACCGTCCTGACCCAAGTCGGTCATACGATTTCGGAGCACAGCATCTTGGAGGTCTCCAAGGATTACCCCGCGTTCTTCGCCTCCCTCTCCCGTGAGGATACCATCATCCTGCACGGCGGAGACGGTACCATCAACCGCTTCATCAACGACACAGAAGGCCTCCCTCTCCCCTGCGCACTGCTCTACGCGCCCGGCGGCACCGGTAACGACTTCCTGCGCGACCTGGACAAGGCGCCCGAGTGCGACCCCTTCCCCCTCCTGCCCTACGTCGCCAATCCCCCGGCGGTAGACATTCAAGAAAAGCATTACCGATTTCTCAACAACGTAGGCTTCGGCATCGACGGCTACTGCTGTGAGGTCGGCGACGCGCAAAAGCTGGCCAAGCCCGGCAAAAAAGTCAACTACACCGCCATAGCCATCAGAGGACTCCTGTTCCACTACAAGCCCACCACCGCCACCGTCATAGTAGACGGCAAGGAGTACGTCTACAAGAAGGCGTGGCTGGCGCCTACCATGAAGGGACGCTTCTACGGCGGCGGCATGAACGCCGCTCCCGCCCAGAACCGTCTTTCGACCGACGGCAAGCTCTCGGTCATGGTATTCCACGGCAAAGGCCGTTTGGCCACCCTCATGGCCTTCCCCTCGATTTTCAAGGGCGAGCACGTCAAGCGCACCGACATGGTGGCGATCCACGAGGGATACGATATCCGCGTCAAATTCGATTCCTCCCGCGCCGTTCAGATCGACGGCGAGACCATCCTCGGTGTCAGCGAGTACCACGCCTACGCCGTTCGGCCCGCATCCGCCCCTGCATCCGCCGAAGCCGCGCAAGCGGTTGGCGCCCCGCTCTGAATTCAACACGTTGTTTTATTTATCGACAATATGTTAACAAAATCTGCTATCATAAAGGAGTTACCCGCCGTATGCCATTTGCCAAGCCATTGAACAAATACATTGACCATACCAATCTCAAGCCCACCGCCACCCGCGCCGACATCGAGCGGCTGTGCGCCGAGGCGCGGGAGTGGAACTTCGCCTCGGTCTGCGTTCATCCCTGCAACCTCCCCCTGTGCAAAAAGCTACTGGAAGGCACCGACGTCAAGCTCTGCACCGTCATCGGGTTTCCCTTGGGGCAGAATACCACCGCCGCCAAGGTAGCCGGGACCGCGGATGCCTACGCGCTGGGCTGTGACGAGTTCGATATGGTCATCAACGTGGGTCGTTTGAAGGACGCAGACGAGGATTTCGTCCGCGCCGAGATCGCCGCCGTAGTCGCCGCCGCCCAAGGGAAAACCGTCAAGGTCATCATCGAAACGGGTCTGCTCACTGACGGCGAAAA
>JAZQXS010000163.1:0-10778 GCA_045633025.1 Eubacteriales bacterium
TAGAGCACCTGACTGTTAATCAGGGAGTCGTTGGTTCAAGTCCAACAGGGGGAGCCAATATGCACCTTTAGCTCAGTTGGTAGAGCAACTGACTCTTAATCAGTGGGTCCCGGGTTCGAATCCCTGAAGGTGCACCACAAAACAGAAAGACCACCTCATGGTGGTCTTTCTGTTTTGTGGTATATCTTTGTGGACGAGAAAACGGGTTCAAGCTGCAAGTAGCTTTTTCGTTTCCTGTTTCTTGGTGCAGCTTGATGCCGAGCTTGCTCGGCGGGGTTCAGAATCCCTGAAGGTGCACCTTGGGCTGATCTTTGCGGACGAGAAAACGGGTTCGGGCTGTCGGTAACTTTATAGACTTTGTTTCTTTAAAACAGAGCGGGCGCACACACAGGTGCGCCCCTACGGAAGTTTTCTCATATTTGTATTATGATCGCCGATCGGCTCGGCCGTATTTTCATTCGCCGAAATGGCTGTAAAAACGATTTTTGGCAAAAATCAACAATTTTTTTGTAGATTTTTTTGCATATAAACCCTTGACAAGCGCGGATGTTTGTGCTATAATGAAGCAACTGTTAGTATGGATTGTTAATATGGATGGTTGTTTCTGTGGTATGATAAGCTTTGCCGCCGATGCAACACTCCGTTATAACGATATTCGTACCACAAATTTTTAAGGAGGCTTATTTAAAATGAGCAAGAAGATTCTTTCTTTGATCCTTGTTCTTTGCATGGCTCTGTCTTCTGTGGCTGTTTTCGCATCCTGCACCACCGATGACGTGGATCCTAAGGATACCGTTGATGGCACCGAGACCGGCGAAGTCGATGAGGATCCCTATTACACCCTCTCCACTGAGCTCTATAACGAGGTTCTGGGAGATTTCTACGCAGCTTACGAGGCTGCAAAGGCTGAGCCCAACGAGTCCAAGAAGTGGGCTCTGATGGCTATTGCCGAGGCTAAGCTGATGGAGAGCGGCGTTATGATGCCCACCTCTTCCAACGGCGGTAACTACGCTATTACCCGTGTTGCCCCCAACACCGCTACCTCCACCCTGTGGGGGAACGACTCCTACCGTTACCACGACGTGATCGTGGCTACCGAGTTCATCACCGCCGCTCACAGAGCTGAGATGAAGGCTAAGTGGGCTGAACTGAAGGGCACCGGTGAGTACGAGGCTTGGGTCAAGGCTTTCCTGGCCGAGAAGGGCTACACCACCAAGGACACTTACAGCATCACTTACAACTCCGACCCCAAGACCTGGGACGTTCTGGCTACCTCCCGTGCCGCTGACTCTGAGGCTATCGTAAACACCTACGACGGTCTGTATGAGTACGACATGGAGAACCGCCTGATGCCCGCTCTGGCCGAGAGCTACACCGTTTCCGACGACGGCCTGACCTACACCTTCAAGATCCGCGAGGGTATGAAGTGGGTTGACTCCCAGGGCCGTGAGCTGGCTGACATCACCGCTGACGACTTCGTCGCCGGTATGCAGCACATGATGGACGCTGCCGGCGGTCTGGAGTACCTGGTTCAGGGTATCATCGTTAACGCTACCGAGTACATCAAGGGCGACGTGACTGACTTCACTGAGGTCGGTGTTAAGGCCGTTGATACCTACACCCTGGAGTACACTCTGCTCCAGCCCACCACCTTCTTCATGACCATGCTGGGCTACAATGTATTTGCCCCCATGAACAGAGCCTTCTACGAGTCCAAGGGCGGTCAGTTCGGCGCTGCTTTCGATTCCGCTGCCGAGACCTACACCTACGGTAAGACCCCCGACGATATCGCTTACTGCGGCCCCTACCGCGTAACTGCTCTGACCGAGAAGAACACCATCGTGTTCTCTGCTAACGAGTCCTACTGGGATGCTGAGAACATCAACATCAAGACTCTGACCTGGCTCTTCAACGATGGTGAGGACGTTCAGAAGTCCTACAACGATATGAAGGCCGGCGTCATCGACGGCGCAGGTCTGAACAGCACCACCGTGATCCTGGCTAAGGACGAGGGTCTGTACGACACTTACTCCTACGTTTCCTCCACCGACGCTACCTCCTTCATGTCCTTCGTGAACGTCAACCGCGCTCAGTATGCAAACGCCGCTGACGCGAACAAGGTCGTGTCCACTCTGACCGAGGATCAGCGCACCCGCGCGAATACCGCTCTGCTGAATGAGCACTTCCGCCGCGCTCTCGCCTTCGCTATCGACCGCGGTACCTACAACGCGCAGTCTGTTGGTGAGGATCTGAAGTACGCTTCTCTGATCAACTCCTACACCCCCGGTACCTTCGTAACTCTGAAGGAGAACGTAACCGTTGCCATCAATGGCGCTGACACCACCTTCCCCGCAGGCACCTACTACGGCGCTATCATGCAGGCTCAGATCGACGCTGACGGCGTGAAGATGAAGGTTTGGGATCCCAACGGCGATGACGGTATCGG
Organism: Eubacteriales bacterium; assembly: GCA_045633025.1. GTDB lineage: Bacteria > Bacillota > Clostridia > Oscillospirales > CAG-272 > CAMEON01. The sequence goes on from JAZQXS010000163.1 coordinate 2,447, forward strand.
TTCCAGCGCAGGCTTTGACGGCTGGTACAATGTTGACAACGCTGTTGAGGAGCTGGAGCTCGCTCTCGACGAGCTGGCCGCTGCCGGTGTTGTTGTGACCGCTGAGAATCCCATCGTTCTCGAGATGCCTTACTACTCCGGTAGTGAGCTCCGTACCAACATGTCCAACGTCTACAAGCAGTCCCTCGAGACCGCTTTCGGCGGCCGCGTTAAGCTGAACCTGGTTGCCGCTGAGACCGCTGACGACTGGTACTATGCCGGCTACTACACCGACTTCGGTTATGAGGCCAACTATCACCTCTACGACGTTTCCGGTTGGGGTCCTGACTACGGTGATCCTCAGACCTACCTTGACACATTCTTGCCCGATTACGCAGGCTACATGGTCAAGTGTATTGGTATTTATTGATAAATGCCATTGTGCTTGAATAATTAAAGCTTATACGGTAGAGGATGGACTTCAGTTCATCCTCTATCGTTCGTTACATGGAGAATTGATATGACAAAATATTTATTGAGCCGTTTGGCGAGAGGCATAATCTCAATCATTCTCGTTGTTCTCATTGTCATGGTGCTGATCTATTCGCTCATGAATAAGGAATCCATCTTTGCAACCGACCCCGTCTTCTCCAAGCAGAAGATGAACAACAAGGTGGTCTATCAGTATCAGCAGTGGGAAAAGTACGGATATCTGGATTACGTATCCTACGCCGATTGGCTGAAGGAAGAGCTTGGGAAGGGAAACGTTTCCGATGCGGACTATAAGCTGATGGCGACCATTGGTAAGAACGCTTCTGCCGACAGCGATAAGACCGCTGAGGCTGTGAAGAGATTCACCGAGTACTACAAGAGTAAGGGCTATCAGGTGGAGCGTCTGCCCGGTATTACCAAGGGAGGTACCAGCAAGTACCAGGAGGGCGGTAACCCCCAGCTCTTTGCCTACAAGGATACCCCCATTGTGAATCGTGTGTGGAATTACTTCACCGGCATCATCACCTTTGATAACATCCACTACGTGGAGGACGAGGTGGGCGAGCGCGGTCTTACCTTCACCCTGTACGATCCCGCTTACGGCGGCGAGAAGTTCTCCCCCGCCATTTTGGGTAACGGTACCAAGCATAAGTATCTTCTCTATTTTGATTCGCAGTTCCCCTTTATCCATCAGAATTTTGCGAAGATCAGCCTGGGTACCTCCTACACCGTGAACCAGGGTATGGACGTCTTCGACACCATGACCCAGTCGCAGGGCTCCTTCAAGACCTCCATGGTTACCTATCCCACGGGTCTGGCTGAGCAGAGTGCGGACAACCTCCACTCGGCTACCTACATCTCCGGCTCTCTGGAAAACGGTACGGTGGTCGTGAAGGATCGTTACGTGGACAACTACACCAACGTTTCGACCTATAAGAACGGTTTCTCCAAGATCGGTTACTCCTTTGTCATCGGTATCATCTCGGTGGCTATGGCCTATATCATCGCGCTCCCCCTGGGCGTGCTCATGGCGCTGAAAAAGGACAAGTTCATCGACCATCTGGGTACCATCTATATTATCTTCATCATCGCGGTGCCTTCGCTGGCGTATATCTTCCTGTTCAAGGCCATCGGCGGAAACTTCGGCTTGCCGACGACCTTCGATATGATCAACCCCACCTGGCTCATGTATATCCTGCCCATCATTTCGCTGGCTCTGCCCTCCATCGCAAACCTCATGAAGTGGCTGAGACGATATATGATCGACCAGATGAACTCGGACTACGTCAAGTTCGCTCGCTCCGGCGGTTTGTCGGAGGGTGAGATCTTCCGTAAGCACGTGCTCAAGAACGCGGCGATCCCGATCATCCACGGTATCCCCGGCAGCGTCCTGGGCTCCCTGGTCGGCGCGATCATCACCGAGCGCGTGTACGTGGTGCCCGGCGCCGGTAACCTCTTGACCAACGCCATCAACGCGTACGATAACGGCGTAATCGTGGGTGTGACCCTGTTCTACGCGCTTTTGTCGGTCGTTTCCATCATCTGCGGCGATATCCTGATGTCCATGGTCGACCCGAGAATCTCGTTTACAACGAAGAAGGGAAGGTAAAGCAATGAATGACCAACTGATTGATCTGAATGAATTTCAGCTTTCCGACGAAGAGCTGTTCTCGGTTGTGGATCACGACGAGCTTGCCTCTGAGCGGATCACCGCGCCGAGATATTCCTACTGGCACTCGGTGTTCCGTGTATTCTTCAAGAAGAAGATCAATATTGTGATCCTGGCGCTGCTGGCTGTGATCGTGGTGTTCGCTTACGTGTACCCCGCTGTGATCGGCTACGACGCCGAGGTGGATCCTTACCTGAATCTGATGGATTCCGAGTCCAAGCACCTGGGGCCCTCCGCGGCTATGGAAAAGTTTGGCTACAACATCCATTGGATCCTGGGCTCCGGCGCTAAGGGTGAGTCCACCTTTGACGCGATCTGGTACGGCTCCAGTATCTCTCTGTCCCTGGCTCTCATTTGCGCGCTCATCAATATGACCGTGGGCGTGGTCGTGGGCGCCGTCTGGGGCTTCTCCAAGAAGGTCGATATCTTCATGACCGAGGTTTACAACGTCATCGCAAACGTGCCCTATATCCTGCTGATCTCGGTGCTGGTGCTGATCCTGTCGCCCAGCTTCTGGACGATGGTCTTTGCGCTGACCGTGACGGGCTGGCTGAGTATCGCCTACTGCATCCGTACCCAGGTCATCATCATCCGCGACCGTGAGTACAACCTGGCCTCCAAGTGCCTGGGTACCCCCATCCTGCGGATCGCTACCAAGAATATTCTCCCCTTCATGACCTCGGTCATCGTGACCCTGCTGGCTACCGAGATCCCCTCCTACATCTCCTACGAGGTGTTCCTGTCCTACATTGGTATGGGTCTGAAGGATATGTCTCTGGGTAAGCTGATCGAGTCGGCGCAGAACGCCATGACCACTCCCGGCTGGGAGATGGAGTTCTGGTCTCCCGTTGCCATCGCTTCCATCATTGCTGTGGTTCTGTACGTCGTCGGCCAGAACCTGGGTGATGCCTCCGATCCCAGAACCCATATGTAAGAGGTGACAACATGGAAGATAAGAAAATTTTGCTCTCCGTCAAGGATCTGCACGTAAAGTTCCGCGTGAGAGGCCGTATTCTGACGGCCATCCGCGGCGTGTCCCTTGACTTGTATGAAAATGAATCCATCGCGATCGTGGGTGAGTCCGGCTCGGGTAAGAGCGTGTTCACCAAGACCTTCGCCGGTATGCTGGAGACCAACGGCTTTATCAGCCAGGGTCAACTGCTGTACAACGATGTGGAGCTGGCCGATACCAAGGTGGCTCTGGGCGGTGCTGAGCGCCGTCAGATCAACGCGTCCGCCAAGGCGCTGGACAAGTATGCTCGTCTGGAATTCGGCGCCGAGATCTACAAGAAAATGATTGAGCTGGAATCCGCCAACAAGGCCAGATATGCGCTGACCGACGAGGAGGATCAGGCCATCACCGTCAAGATCGACGAGCTGGTCTACAAGAGAACCCAGCTCAGTAACCTCAAGCAAACCATCGATCCCTCCAAGGAAAAGGAGAGATTCAAGGATGTGAAGCAGGAGATCGCTGCGCTGACTGCCAAGATCGAGGCGCTGGAGGCCGACAAGAAGCGGCTCCTGGCCGAGCACAAGGCCGCCGCCGCCAACGACGTTGCGTACAATACCGAGTATACCCGGCAGATGCAGACCCTCCGTCAGGAATACGCCGCGGCCATCACCGCCGAGATCACCGACGAGACCCGCGCCCGCAATTTGGAGATCGCCAAGGAGATCTACCTGTCCGTGGGACGCTACGGCGCGAATCGCCGCCGTCAGCTCATCAAGGGGCTGCACAAGCAGTTCAAGGAAGCCATGAAGCTGGGTGTGGATCTGATGGACGATACGGTTCGCAACGCCGTGTTCGACAAGGTCGTTTTCCGCGTGAAGTATCTGGACGAGACGCCCGAGTACCTCCACGGTACCTGTATCCTAGATCTGGCGAAGGTGCAGTACGCCAAGGACTGGACGAAGATCCGCGGCGGCCGCATCGCTACCGTTTTCCAGGATCCCATGACCTCCCTCAACCCCATCATCACCATCGGTAAGCAGATCACCTCGGTCATTCTCAAGCACCAGAACTGCTCCGAGCTGGAGGCTCGCGCCCGCGCGCTGGAGCTGATGAAGAAGGTGGGAATTCCCAACGCCGAGAATCGCTTCGACGATTACCCCTTCCAGTACTCCGGCGGTATGAGACAGAGAATCGTTATCGCGATTGCCCTGTCCTGCCAGCCTAAGATCCTCATTTGCGACGAGCCCACCACCGCGCTGGACGTGACGATCCAGGCGCAGATCCTCAAGCTCATCAAGGATCTTCAGAAGGAATTCAATTATACCATCGTGTTCATTACCCACGACCTGGGTGTCGTGGCCAACATCGCGGATCGCGTGGCGGTTCTGTACGCCGGTCAGATCGTGGAGCTGGGTACGGTGGAGGACGTGTTCTACGATCCCCGCCATCCCTACACATGGGCGCTGCTTTCGTCGCTGCCCCAGCTTGCGCAGCGGAACACCAAGCTGTACTCCATCACAGGTACGCCTCCCTCCCTGTACAACGATATCGTTGGCGATTCCTTCGCCCCCAGAAATCCCTACTGTCTTAAGATCGATACCCTGAAGGAACCCCCCATGTTCCGTGTATCGGATACCCACTACGCCAAGACGTGGCTGCTGGATCCCAGAGCTCCCAAGCTTCAGAAGCCGGAGATCATCGAGGATATCCACGAAAAATTGCAGCGCACGTTCAATATTTAAGGAGGTGAGAGGTTTTGTCGGCTAACAACAAGAAGAAGAAAGCTACGCATCTGCCCGAGCACGGTCCCATCGACGAGCAAGGCAGAGAAGTTCTGCTGTCCCTCCGGAACGTGGACATTACGTTCGGCAAGGGTGAGAACGCCGTTCGCGCGGTCAAGAATGCCAGCTTCGACATTTACAAGGGCGAGACCTTTTCTCTCGTAGGCGAATCCGGTTCGGGTAAGACGACCATCGGCCGCGCGGTCATTCGCGTCAACCCCTGCGCCGCCGGTGAGATCCGCTATAAGGACGTCAAGATCTCGGGTAAGCTCTCCCGCACCCTGGATCGCGAGGTCATCCGAAACATCCAGATGGTGTTCCAAGATCCCGCCGCCTCTCTGAACGAGAGAGCGACCGTGGACTATATCGTGTCTGAGGGTCTTTACAACTTCCACCTCTTCGAGAACGAGGAGGACAGAGTGCGTAAGGTCGAGAAGATGATCGAGGAGGTCGGACTTCTCCCCGAGCACCTCACCCGATACCCCCATGAGTTCTCGGGCGGTCAGCGCCAGAGAATCGGTATCGCAAGAGCCATGGTCATGGAGCCTGAGCTGGTGGTGGCGGACGAGCCTATTTCGGCTCTGGACGTTTCCATCCGCGCCCAAGTGCTCAACCTTCTGAAGAAGTTCCAGAAGGAGCGCCAGGTCACCTACCTGTTCATCGCCCACGACCTGTCCATCGTCCGCTTCATCTCGGATCGTATCGGCGTTATCTACAAGGGTAACATGGTGGAGATCGCGGAGGCGGAGGAGCTGTTCAACTATCCTCTGCACCCGTATACCCGCTCTCTGATCTCGGCTATCCCCATTCCCGACCCCAAACTGGAGAAGCAGAAGGTGCTCTTTACCTACGATCCTTCCATCCACGATTACAGCGAGGACGGCCCTGAGCTGGTGGATATCGGACACAACCACTTCGTGTTCGGTAATAAGAAGGAGATCGAGGAGTATAAGGCCATTCGTGAGAGCGGAAAGACCATCAAGTCCATCACGATTGCCGATTCCCTCGAACAGATGGAGGAGGCCGTGGCCGCCGCCGAGGCTGCTCCCGTTGTCGGAAGCGAGTTTGACGAGATCCCCCCCGTTCACGATACGGGTAACAAGCTCTATACGCTGGGCTCCTTCCTCCTGCCGGTCTTTGGAGCCATCGGCGCGTCGATCTTCAAGCATTTTAAGCATTTCAAGAACTACCGAGCCTGTAAGAAGGGCGCGATCGCGGGCTTTGCTACCCTCGGTGCCATCGCGGCTCTGTTCCTGTTGCTCATTTTGCTGGCAATTATTTGAGGAAATGATGATATGTGGGGAAAAACTTCTTGAAAGAAGTTTTTCCCCACACCCCTTTTCAAGAACCTTTTTCAAGGTTTTCGGGTGGGGTGCAGGGGTGGATCCCCCTGCTTGAAAGATTTATTCGAATGGAGGAACCCCATGGGTCTGAACAAAAACAATCAGCCGAAGCTATTGAAGGTGGAGGTGCCCGAAAAGAACGTCAAGCTCCGCCTGACGCTGGTGATCCTGCTGGTAGCGCTGGGTGTGGGAATGATTGCCTACGCCATCCATGCGCTTGTCACCAAGGAGCCCGGCTGGTATACCGTTGAGCTCACCGAAGGACATACCGAGCTCAATGACGAGCTGATCTTCAACTACTGCATCGGAGGCGGTGAGCTGTCCGCGGCCGACGAATACAGGAAGGTATCCTCTCTCTACGCCGCCGAGGTCAGTCGGGCGTACCGTCTGTTCGACGTGTTTCGTAGCTACGAGGACGTGGTCAATCTGTATACCATCAATCGGTATCCCGGGGAGACCTGGGAGATAGACCCCGTTCTGTATGAGGCCTTCGCGCTGATGGAGGAAATGGAAAGCCGAATTCTGTATATGGGACCCGTCTTTTCGGAGTATCGGAATCTCTTCAGCAGTCAAAGTGAGGCGCAGGCCTCCCTGTGCGATCCTCACACCGATGAGGAGACACGGCTGTATCTGGAGACCGTGATGGCCTTTGCGGCCGACCCCGCCGCCATCCGTGTGGAACTGCTGGGTGACAACCGCATCACGTTCCATATTTCGGATGCGTACCGTTCGTTTTTGCATGAGAACGGCGTGACCGACGCCCTTGATTTCGGCTGGTTGACCAACGCCTTCATTGTGGATCACGTGGCCGAGGTCATGATCTCCCACGGGTATACTGCGGGAAACATTACCTCCTATGACGGATACACCCGAAATTTCGATGACTCGGGGGAATCCTACGGCTTCAATATTTTTGACCGTGTGGAAAACAACGTTTATCCCGCGGCGGTGGCGCAATACCGCGGCCGTATCTCCATGGTCTTTTTACGGGATTATCCTCTGGGTAAGCGGGATATGGCGGTGTATTACGCCTACCCCGACGGCCGCTATGCCACCCGCTACGCCGACACCGTGACGGGCGTGTACCAAAGCGCTCTGCACAATCTGGTGTCCTACGCCTACGACAAGAGCTGCGCCGAGGTGGCCGTTCGGATGGCGGAGGCGTTCATAGCAGAGGAGCTTGACGAGGGCAAGCTGGATGCCATGAGGCAAAAACAGGTTTATTCCATTTGGTGTGTGGACGGAACCGTACGCTACAACGAGGAAGCTATGATCCTGTCCGACCTGTATCGGGACGAAACGGTGTCCTACGAGAGCGCCTACCGCGCCCCCTCCGGGCAATAATTCATCCCCTATCGAACGGCTCGACGGCCGACGGTAGGGGATTTTTGGGAAAAGCAGAAAAAACTCTTGCGTATTGAGGGGAATTATGGTATAATATACCCGAACACGGGACGGCGGGAGCCATCCCCCGATTACGAAAGATTGGAGATATGCTATGTCTACCTATACGTCCAAAGAAATCATTAAGCGTCTGATCGCCCACGATCAGCCTGTTCGATTTGGATACGATTTCCACACCCTCAGCGATATGCAGTGGGCGCCTTCCCGTCGGTATGTGAATCTGCCCGACAATCCCTTTGACGCGTGGGGACACTACCCCGAGCTGCAAGCGCGGTCGGGCTTCCACGGCGAAACTCGCATGGATATCTACGGCAACATCTACGGCCGCTTTGAGGGCAAGACCAAGGGCGAGTGTGTCCGCGGCGTCATTCAGGATTGGGAGGACTACGAGTATTTCATCCCCGCATTCGATCCCACCCTCCGCGATTGGCTTCTCTCGCAAAACTACGCGGCCTCTGAACAGTTTATCGTGGCAGGCGGACACTCTCTGTTCTCCACCCTGCGGGATGCGCGGCTCATGCCCAACGCCCTGGCCGACACCGTCACCGATCCCGAGGCGGTGGAGGAGTTCATGGACAGGATCACTACCCACGAGGTAGAGATCATCAAGAGCATCGCGGGCTGCGGCATTGACGCGTGGTTCTTCGGCGACGACTGGGGCACCCAGGATCGTACCTTCATCTCCCCCGAGTCCTTCCGTACCTTGTTCAAG
>JAZQXS010000164.1:0-2910 GCA_045633025.1 Eubacteriales bacterium
TTGATGGTGCCCACGGGAGCGCCGTCCTTGGCGATGACGAAGGGAGGAAGATCCTGGTCGATCACGCCCAGCTCGGCGCGGTAGGTCTCGACAGCCTCGGCGGCGGAAGCGAACTGACGCCCCTCGCCCAGCACATGGGTCTTCCAGCCGCGCTCTACCATAGACCAATCAGCCTCGTAACGATCCATGGTCACCTTCATACGGCCGCCGCCCGAGGCGATGGCGATATCGAAGGAATCGTCGCGGAGATCGGCGATGAACGCCTCGAAGGGATTGATATACTCCAGCGCGGAGGTCTCACCCACGTCGCGGCCGTCGATCAGGATGTGAATGCGGACACGGCCGACACCCTCGGTCTTTGCCTGCACCAGCATAGCCTTGAGGTGGTCGGTGTGGGAGTGGACGTTACCGTCGGAGAACAGACCCAGGAAGTGGAGGGTAGAGGCATTGGCCTTGACACCGCCCACGAGGGTCTGCCAGGTCTCGGAAGCGAACATCTTGCCCGACTCGATGGACTGGGTGACCAGCTTGGCGCCCTGTGCGAAAACCTGACCGGCGCCGAGAGCGTTGTGACCCACCTCGGAGTTACCCATATCGTCATCCGAGGGCAGACCGACAGCCGTGCCGTGAGCCTTCAGAGTCACCATGGGGTACTCCTTCATGATACGATCCAGGGTAGGGGTGTAGGCGAGGGAGACAGCGTTGCCGGCGGTGTCGGGCGCGAGACCCACGCCGTCCATAACGATGGTCAGCACAGGCCCCTGTACGCCTGCGAAGCTTGCCAGTTTGTTCAGCTTGTTCATGTGTAAAATTCCTTTCTTCAAGAGAAATGAGTGGATTTTGTCATCCTTTATATTATAACCGATTTTTCAAAAAATTGCAAGAGGGCGGAAGAAAAAAAAGGAAAAACCCGGGATTTTTTCATGTGTCGCAGTGCCCATCCTCTCCCTCGACATCACATTTTCATTCCGCATATAAACGCATGGTTTATTTATCCACGTATTGTTTTGTTTTAACATCCGCCGCCGTTCAACATCCCGTTGAAAGTATCCGGATAACGGGCATGGGAAAGAGCCGAACGGCTTGCCGTTCGGCTCTCTTCCGCAAAAACGTCATCATTTCCGCTTCAGCTTGCCCACGACACGGCCGCAGCAGGCCACGTCCTCAAAGTCCTTGAGCGGAATGGGCGGATATTTGGTGTTCAGCGAGATTAGATGATCGCCGCCATACTTTTTGAAGTAGCCCGAGCCGTCCAGCACGAAGATACCCAGCTCACCCTCCTCCACGGTGTCCGCAGACTGCACCAGCAGGATGTCCCCCGAATGATACTTGGGCTCCATGCTGTCGCCGTTGATGCGGAGAGCAAAATCCGCCTCGGCGGTACGGGGATCATCGGGGATCACGATATCCTCGACGCGAGTCGCGTCGGCCAAAAACTCACCCACACCCGCCGACACAGGCATATCGTAAAGGCCGATGCTGCGGCGGCGAAGCCCCACGGGCAGATCCGACGAGCGGGTAAGATGAGAGCGCGGAATCCCGCCATTTTCGGCCGCGGCGGGCGTCTCCGACGCGTCCCGTCCTCCCCGAATGAGATCGGCAGGGGTCAGCGCGGCCGGGGCAGACACCGCCCCGGCGACCTCTACGGCGGTATCCGCGGCAATATCCGCCGTCGATACGACCTCCTCCATCGTCTCCGGTTCCCCTTGACGGCGGAGGCGCGCGCCTCCGCGGCGAGCGCCGCGGCGCGCCGCATCATGCAATCGAATGGCCTCCTCGTCCGCCTGCCGCTCAGCGCGGGCGCGTTCCATATCCATAACCGCCAGGGTCAACGCCCGGCCGTAACTGTCCAGCTCGCGGTAGTTCTCCACCAAAGTCATCTCGGCCGGCTCCAACGTATAGTTATTGGTATTTTCGGGTACGCCGGTAATGAGCCAATCCAACGAGCAATCCAAGGCGCGGCTGATGGCCACGATATTGGAGAGCTTGGGCGAATCGCTGATACCGGCCAGCAGCTTGGCCAAGGTTCCCAGCGGGATCCCCGTCATTTCAGAAAGCTTATCGTTGGTGATCTTACGGCTGCTCTTGAGCTTTTTTATGCGTTCCAAATAGGTTTCCTGTTCCATGCCACACTCCGTCCCCGCGCCATGGCGGTTTTCTTCATTTGGAACTATTATACCATACTTTTCACGGTTTGTAAAGAGGTTTTTATAATTATTTTTCGATTTCGATTGTTTTTCGTTTACTTTTTGTCCAGGATCATACCGCTCAGCACCGCCGCCGCAGGCGCGATCGCCCGCGCCGCCTCGGCGTAGGTATTCCCCGCCGCTCCCAGCTCCAGCGTCAGAACCCGGATATCCGAAAATTCCCCGGCAAGTCCGGCTCCCGCCTTGATCCGCACAGGTCGGCTGAGCGTGGGCTCGATCTCCCACAGCCCCTCGCGCAAGGCCAGCGCCACGGCCAGATCCCGTTCTACCGCGCCCTCGTCACGCCCGCCGCTCACCGATATACGCGCCTGCGCCACAGGCTCGCCGTTCAAGCGTCCCTCCGTACGGAGGATCCCACCGTTTTCGGTCAACTCCGCCGATCGGCGCAGATTCAGCACCAAGCCGATGTCGGGATACAGGCGGCAATGGGTACGCACCACCGACTCGGTGCGCTGATAAATGTCCGCCGCGCTGTCCTCGGGAGAAACCGCGATCCGTACCTGCATCACGTTGACCCCCAACTCCCGCAGAGCCCGCGCCAGAGCCGCCCCCAGCGCCACCACCCCGTCGGAGGCGTTGGCGCTTTCCGTCTGCGCCAGAGCCCCCTCCGCAGGATCGTACCACGCCCCGCCGTCACTGTATCCTTCGTAGGGATGCGTATGGACAATGAGCACCGCAGGTGCCTCTCCCTTCCCCCACAACG
>JAZQXS010000165.1:0-2232 GCA_045633025.1 Eubacteriales bacterium
GGGGAGCTTGTACACGTCCTTGATGTTGGAAACGTGACGGAGCAGGTTGGGGATACCGGCCTCCAGAGCGGCCAGATTCTCCTGACCCAGCTCGGTCTTGGCCATACCGCCGTGCATCTTGAGGGCGCGGACGGTGGCGACCATAACCACGGCGTCGGGGTTCAGACCGGCCATACGGCACTTGATGTCCAGGAACTTTTCTGCGCCCAGATCCGCGCCGAAGCCGGCCTCGGTCACAGCGTAGTCACCCAGCTTCATGGCCATCTTGGTGGCAATGACCGAGTTACAGCCGTGAGCGATATTGGCGAAGGGACCGCCGTGTACGAATGCGGGCGTGCCCTCCAGAGTCTGCACCAGATTGGGCTTCAGAGCGTCCTTCAGAAGAGCGGCCATAGCGCCGACAGCGCCCAGATCGCCTGCGGTCACGGGCTTCTCGTCGTAGGTATATCCTACCACGATGCGGGACAATCTCTCCTTCAGATCGGTGATGGAAGAGGCCAGGCAGAAAACAGCCATGATCTCGGAGGCAACGGTAATATCGTAGCCGTCCTCGCGGGGCACGCCGTTGACGCGGCCGCCCAGACCGTCGGTCACGAAACGGAGCTGACGGTCGTTCATATCCACGCAACGCTTCCAGGTGATGCGGCGGGGATCAATATTCAGGGCATTGCCCTGGTAGATGTGGTTATCCAGCATAGCGGCCAGCAGGTTGTTCGCCGCGCCGATGGCGTGGAAGTCACCGGTGAAGTGGAGGTTGATATCCTCCATGGGCACGACCTGGGCGTAACCGCCGCCGGCAGCGCCGCCCTTAACGCCGAACACGGGACCCAGGGAGGGCTCGCGCAGAGCGACCACGACATTCTTGCCGATGCGCTTAAGTCCGTCGGCCAGACCGATGGTGGTAGTAGTCTTACCCTCGCCCGCGGGGGTGGGGGTGATGGCGGTAACCAGAATGAGTTTGCCGTTCTTACGGTCGGACTGCTTCAGCAGATTGTAGTCTACCTTTGCCTTGTACTTACCGTACTGCTCCAGATAGGCATCGTCCACCCCCGCGACCTTGGCGATCTCGGTAATGGACTGCATGGGCGTGGACTGGGCAATTTCGATATCGGATAAATAGGCCATGGGGGTAGTCTCCTTTATCTTTTCGTATTTGTTTTTCGTGGTAAGGGAGGCGTTTCGCCGCCCGTTTTCTTGGGGATTTCGATTATTCGGCGGGAGCAAGCCCCCGCCCTACGATCATGTTTTTTGAAAGTTTTTGAGGATTCCTAAGGGACTTTTTTCAAAAAGTCCCTTAGGCGGTTGCAGGGCAGAGCCCTGCCGTTCACCGTCCTCTTAACCCTTAAAATACTTGACAGCCGACTCGAACAGCTTCATGTCATACTCGCCGATGACGTTGCGGTAGAGGTTCTTGCCGATACGCTCGGAGTGACCCATCTTACCGAGGACGCGGCCGTCGGGAGAGGTGATACCCTCGATGGCGCAAACAGAACCGTTGGGGTTGAAGGCGGTGTCCATGGAGGGAGCACCGGACAGATCCACGTACTGGGTAGCGATCTGACCGTTCTCAGCCAGCTTCTTCACCAGCTCGTCGGAGCAGAGGAATCGACCCTCACCGTGGGAGATCGGTACGGTGTAGATATCGCCAACCTGCGTACCGGCCAGCCAAGGAGACTTATTGGTGCAAACGCGGGTGCGAACCAGCTTGGACTGGTGGCGGCCGATGATGTTGTAGGTCAAAGTGGGGCAGGTCTCGTCGGTATCGATGATCTTACCGAAGGGCACCAGGCCCAGCTTGATGAGCGCCTGGAAGCCGTTACAGATACCCAGCATCAGACCGTCGCGGTTGTCCAGCAGATCAGCCACCTGTGCCTTGATAGCGGGGTTGCGGAAGAATGCGGTAATGAACTTGGCGGAGCCGTCGGGCTCGTCACCGCCGGAGAAGCCGCCGGGGATGAACACCAGATTGGACTGCGCCAGCTTGGAGGCCTCGGTCTCCACGCTCTTGGCTACGTCGTCGGCGGTCAGATTGCGGATGACCACGATCTCGGGGTCAGCACCGGCTCTCTCCAGAGCCTTGGCGGAGTCGTACTCACAGTTGGTACCGGGGAATACGGGGATCAGAGCCTTGGGACGGGCGCACTTCACGGCGGGAGCTACGGTGGAGGTGCCGTTGTAGGCAAACACGGGAAGCTCACCGGTGGCGGGAGCGTTGGTGGGATATACACCCTC
>JAZQXS010000166.1:0-4139 GCA_045633025.1 Eubacteriales bacterium
GTCACGGACAGGGAACCATCCGCAGAATTGACGTCCGACCACTTGAGTGCGACGATCTCACCGCGGCGTAGGCCGAGAAGCAGAGCGCAAAGGAGCATGAGCTTGATTTTCGGAGGCTCCCGATCCAACGCCTCAAAGAACAGCCGCACCTCGTCTCGGTTGTACACTTGAAGGGGCTTCTTGACCGCCTTGGGATACTCCACTGAACCGCACTTGATCTTATTCTCCTCAATGAGCCCCATCTTGCAGGCCTCGGTCATCACCGAGGCGAACACCGTGGAGTATCGCTTCACCGTTGCCGCCGACAGCGGTTCACTATTTTGTCGGTCTGCGCGGGATCCGGGCGCGGACAGGTATTCCACGAAAGCCTGCTGATGCTTGACCGTAATATCGGTCAGCCGAAGGTGGCCGAAGGAGGGAAGGATGAACTGTTCCGCGATGGAGCGGTAGAAACGAACCGTATTTGGGGAGTGCTTCTTCTCGATGCGGTTGAAATAGTGTCGTTTAATAAACTCTCCAACGGTCATCCCGAAGGCGTTGGTCTGCGTGGATTGGGTTTTCATGCCGGGGATATACACGCCGTTGTGAACGGCGGCTTCAAAGAGGTCAGCGAAGTGCTTGACCTCTCTTTCTTCCTGTGCCGCCGTGATCCCGGCGGGAGGCTTGTAGGTTGCGGAGATCAACTCCTGCTTGCCGTTTTTCATGCCGTTGGATACACGGACACAATAGGTTCCGTTCTTTCTTTTATAATAACTTGCCAAATAGATTACCTCGTTTCATCAAATGTGCTTTCGTATTGGTTTGAATGTGTTTACATGCGTTGCTCATGCACATCCCGCTTGCTCTCCCTGCCCTTCGGTGCAATCATTGTACAATCCGGCGGCCGTCGGTAACTCTCGATACTGGCCAGCCCCGCGACAAGCTCCATCACGTTGGTCATCACCCGAAGGAAGGTATGGTTTGCCATCCGCGTGAGAGCCAAGGCGGCGGATTCATTACCCGCATGAGCCGAGCGATTGAGATGCTCCAACGCCTTGTTCAGGTCGAAAATGTCGGCCTCAAAGAGATAGATTTGCGCGAGACGGTAATCGGCGTAGATGTTCCCCCGCGCCGACGCGATCTCCAAGTGATGGATGGCCTTGGCCAAGTCCTTCTTGACCAGCTTGCCCTCCATATAATATTTGCCGAGGGTGTAGGCCGCGAACTCGTTCCCCTCGCGCTCGGCGTTGAACAGATGCTCAAAGCCCTCTTGCCGATGGAGTCCAAAGAGATCGTTTTCCACGTAGAGCTTGCCCAGCAGGGCATCGGCCTTTCGGTTGTCGTTCCGAGCGGATCGGGACAGCCACTTCTCGGCCTCGTGCCCGTCCTCGCGGTACACGATCCCATAGTAGTACATCTTTCCCATGCGATATTGAGCCTCGGTGTGGCTGACTTGGGCGGCTTTCTCCAAATAGTGGTTCCCAAGATTCGCGTTGTAGCGGCGGTCATCGGGATTCAGATGGATACGGGAGAGGCGGTATGTGGCGTAGATATTACCGTTGCGGGCTTCCTCCTTGAGTTGATAAATGGGTGTATCGTCCTCCATATCCTCTTCATCGAAGGGCAGATCGTCGTAGAGATTTCGCTCGTCCGCGAAGAAGTCGTTTATCTCATCAAGAGACAAATCAGAACGCTCAACAGCGCGCTGGTTAGTCCCGTTCCCAAAATCAGAGCCAGGATCCAGCCCCTCATCTCGGAAATCATAGCCGAGAATGACTCCATCCGATTGTCCGTTTCGGTGTTCAGCTGCGAGAAAAATTGCTCTCGCGTCTTCCCATCCTGTGAGAGAATTTCTTTGTTCTCCCGCAGAAGCTCCTGCACTCGCGGGACGATGCTGTTCGCGGAGGTCTTGACGTTCTCGCTCAGATTGGAGGACCATTTCTCGATGCGCTTCCACATCATCTCCCATTGCTCCTGAGTCAGAACCCGCGCTTCCAGATCCCCGAACTTCTCGTACATCTCGGGCTGAAAGGCCGTTGTCGCTCTCATGAATTCCAGCAATGCTTTCATGTCCTCCTTGGGGATCGCGTACACGATGGGCTGGTAGGGTGTCTCCGCCACCGTCTGCATTGCCTGGGCGGTGGTTTGCTTCAGCTTGGAAAGAGCCGAAGGCGTTGCTTGCTTGTTGTCGGATTGCAAATTCATACTGCATATTCTCCTTTAAGAATTTGGATTCGTGGAGCTTGTTGTCTCGCACCTTCATGCCGCCCGGGCAGGTGTAGGTGATATATTTTCGGCTATCCGTCCACGTAACCGAATAGCCGCAGGACTCCATAATCGCCATGAAATCCTCTTTGGTTGCCGCCCGTGTCATGGCGTTCTCAATGGTGCAGATGGCTTGGAACTTCCAACTATCTCCCTTGACGGCGGCGCGGTATTCTCTTGTCCCGATGGATTTCCCATCGAAGGTCTGTTTGAATTCGGGAAGCACCGAGAGCTGTTGCTCGGCGCACAGGCGGTCGCTGATACGGCGCATCTTTTCAATCGTATACGGACCGTAATCGAGCTTCATACCGCTTGCGTAGCTGACGCTATTGACAACGAAATGGTTGTGAACCCTCTGTCGCCCCTCGTCATCGTGGGCATCCAAGTGCGTGCCGACAAGCACTTCAAAGCCGGGAAACATCTCCTCGGCCAGTCGCAGACCAATGCGGTGGGCAGTGTCATAATCCTCAATCTCGCCGGGCATGAAGGATTGCTCGTAGTGGTAGTAGTAGACCCCATTCCGTTTGCGGTAGAGATTCTTGGTGGCCATGAATTCTTCGTAGGCGGCAGAACCGATGCAGTTTACGCCCGATAGATAGCGATGCCCGTTTTCGTCAAGGGTCTTGGCATCTTGGGAGACGTAGTGGATGACGGCTTTCATCGCGCTTTGATTCTGTTTCTTCGCGGGAATATAATTACAAGTTGCTATCGTCCATCACCTCATTTGTTTCGCTTGTACCACTTGCAACCGTGCCGTCCAGCGTGTCATACAGCTCGTTAATGGCGGCATAATTTCGCTCCAAGGCTCCCGTTGCCTCGGTGAGATTGACCGTTTTGATGCGGCCTTGATGCGCCAGCATGGTGAGCTGATTGACGTTTCTGCCGATGGCTTTCAGCTCAAAGAGCGTGGGTTTTAGTTCTTCCACTTGATAGATCGTCCTGCCAAGTGCCGCACTCAAAAGGTATTCGCGTTGCGAAAGTCCCGTCTTGGTGACCAGCTTTTTGATCTTCTTCTGCTCTGCCTCGCTCACCCAAAAGGACATCTTTTTGTCTCGCGTCCGACCTCGGGACGCGGTGGATTCGTTCTGATTTTCAAGATTTTTCTCGATAGTCTGTTACCTCATTTCATATAATTTGTACTGTAAAAAAGTGGGGGTTTGGGGGCTTCGCCCCCGACAAGTAGGGGTGAAGGGGGATGCCGCCGTTGGCGTGGGATCCCAAACCCTCTGCTTGCCCTGCCGGAGTGGCTTGCCACGGAGGCGGGCAAGCATATTGCCACCGCCGAAGCGGGAATCCGCGAGGGGGCAAACTCTTGCTACAGCTCCCGAACCCGACGGGGAAGCACGATTTCAAAAACTAACAGGGGTATGGTGAAAATGGCGTAACATCCGAAACAAGGTGAGGGAGGGAGTCGATCGCCTTGTCGTGCAAGGGCGGAGACTTGTGACACGCGTTACGCCATAACGCCATTTGCCTCATAGTCCCATAACTTTTTCCACCATGTCCTTCCGCAGGAGCAGGACCCGCTTGGTCTTACTCCCGAACCGCATGGTGCGGGTGTTCTCCCCCGTGTCGGTGTTGATGAAGCTCTCGTCGGCAAGAGCTTTGCCAAGCGCCTTGGTGGAGATGGTGAAGCCTTCGCCCTGATCGTCACAGAATTTCTTCACGGCTCTTTGTGTTGACTCAAAGAAAAGGTAATAATATTCCTCGTCCTCATATCCGAGACAGCCCGAAGGAAGGATGCCGTCACAATCACTTGCAGGGACAACACAAACTTGACCGCAATCCAACATCGCCAAGAGCTTGCGGATGAAGATGTGGGTAGGTCTGTCCTGTTCAACTGCCTTGGATTGGTTGGCTGCGTGATTGAACATTATGGTGTTGAAGCGTTCTGT